>DASPVU010000194.1:0-9627 GCA_035622215.1 Myxococcota bacterium
GCGCCTGGCCGAAGAGATAAAGTTTGGCGAACTAACCAGTGGTGCGGGAAATGACTTTGAAAAAGCCACCGAGCTTGCGCAAAAGATGGTGCGAGAATGGGGTATGTCGGAGAAAATGGGCCCCTTGGTGTATGGAAAGAAAGATGGCCAGATTTTTCTTGGCAAAGATCTGGCGCAAGCGGCTGACTATTCCGAGATTACCGCACAGCAAATAGATGCAGAAGTGCGCCGGATTGTAACTACGCAATATGACCGCGCCAAGAACTTGATAGCCGGGCATGTTGATATGCTTGATCGAATAGCCCACGCCTTGCTCGAATATGAGACCATCGATGGCGCCGAACTATTAGCGCTGATGAGAGGCGAATCGTTGTCTAGAACTAAGCCCGCGCAGCGCGTAAAATCTCGCGAAGAATTGCTTGAGGAGAAGGCCGAATTACTTGCTGGCGCGGCCGGTGACAACAATAACAATGTTTTCGTCGTCGACGCTGAACCCGAAATGAAAAAGGTTTAATTGAGTAGTTTTTTGTTGAGTTTATATGGAAAGATATCTTTCAAAACCGCTCGCAGTCTTGGTGGGCAAAACTAATGTTGGTAAAAGCACGCTGTTTAATCGCTTAACCAACAAGCGCTTTAATATTACCCACAGCACTCCAGGGGCCACGCGAGATTGCATCATCAAGGAGGCCGATTTTTTTGGTCATTCCATCATGGTGGCCGATTCTGGTGGTCTTGAAACCGCCCAATCAAAAAATCCGTTTAAAGATTTAGTCAAGGAGCGCGTTCACGACTTCGTTGGCCAAAAGGCAAGCATCGTGCTCTTTGTTGTAAGCGCGAAGGATGGATTTACCGCGGAAGACGAAGAAATTGCCCAATATCTATATCGGGTGGGCAAGCCCGTAATTACGGTGATAAACAAAGTCGATCACCAAAACCATGAGCCGCTGACGTTGGACTGCGTGCACCATGGGTTTAGAGACGCAGTGACCGTAAGTGCAGCTCAAAATCTCGGCCTTTCGGAGCTGAAAAAGCGGATAATGGCGGCTCTTAAGCTCGCACCGAAAATTGGCCAGAGCGAAGAAAGACCGCTTTCATTAATCGTAAGCGAGGAAGATTTGAGGACGGACGGCGATAACAAGAGCGTCAACGTAGCGGTTCTTGGGCGGCCCAATTCAGGGAAATCAACGTTAGTAAATGCTTTGCTCAATGAAGACCGCGTGATGGTATCGGAATTGCCTGGCACTACCGTTGATGCAGTAGATACCAAGCTTTTTTACGCGGGCAAGGAAATTTGCTTAATCGACACGGCGGGCATAAGACGCCAAAGAAGCATCTACCAAGAAGTCGAAAAGATGGCAGTGGCAAGATCGCTCTGCGCTCTCGATCGAGCCCAGGTCGCTATACTTTTAATCAGCGCGCAAGAAGGTATTAGCGAACAAGACCAAAAAATTGCTGGGATGATTTTCGACAAGAAAAAGGCTTGCGTGATCGCGATTAACAAGTGGGACGAAGAAACCGAAAAAAATGGCTCGAGAGAGAAGTTGTTGGAAGACATAGAATTTCATTTTTCCTTTTTGTCCTATGCGCCCATAGTCTTCATGTCGGCAAAATATGGCCGAAAAATCTTTGAGGCGATAGATCGTGCACTGATGCTCGCACCGCGTTTTCAACGACGCATTAACACGTCTAAGCTAAACCGTTCACTAGAACGCGCCTTAGAAATGCACCCACCGCCAGTATTTATGGGTCGCCGTTTAAAGCTCTACTTCGCAACCCAAATCGATCATTCGCCGCCCACCTTCGCCATCAGTTGTTCCAAACCACAGGGCCTTCATTTTTCTTATAAACGCTACTTGGCGAACTTCTTTCGCGAAGATCTCGGACTGCGCGAAATTCCAATTCGATTAATTTTTCGCAATAAATCAAGTCAAGAGCCATTTGAGCGTAATGTGTAGGCAGTCATGAAGGACAGAATCGCCATCGACCATACGAGCCTTGCTCGACTTATCGACTATCAATTCAAAGACATCACTTTATTGACAACCTCCCTCACGCACCGAAGTAGATTGGAAAATAGCAGTGCAAACGCCCATGGCCCTAACAATGAGCGGCTAGAGTTTTTAGGAGATGCCGTATTGTCGCTCGTGACGGCAAACCACCTATACCGCAAGTTCGGCTCGATGAATGAAGGGGATCTTAGCCGATTAAGAGCTCAGTTTGTCTGCCAAAAAAATCTCTACGAAGCGGCTAAAAATTTAGGCCTAGGCGACTATATTTTGAGCGACAAGGCTATGCGGATTTCTGGAAGTACGCAGGCCAAAGCCATATTGGCCGATGCGTTAGAAGCATTGATCGGCGCGGTTTTTCTCGATGGAGGCTTAGCCGCCGCTGAAGAAGTCATTTTCCGGATCCTCGGGTATCCGGCAACAGAAATGGTTCGTAATGAAAAGGATGCCAAAACTCGGCTGCAAGAGATGGTGCAGGCCAGCACAAAAAATGCGCCAAAATATGTTGTCTTAGAATCCCACGGTCCACCACACGCGCCCACATTCCTTGTGGGCGTGACGGTGGGCGAAACCATCGTTGCAAAAGCCGAAGGTGAAAGCAAAAAGACAGCCGCGCAAAATGCGGCAATTCTGGCTTTAGACTTGTTGAGCAAGCGCAACTAGAAAGGCCCATGGAACACTTCAATGAAACCATCAAAGCCTTTGGCAAGAAACTAGGCTTCGACGACATAGGCATTGCGGAGGCTAAAGGCCCCTTGCCCTACACGACTCATGTGCTTGACGCCTTTTACGAAGGCCGTTTCGGGCCCCTTGACTATCTTTCGCGCACCTTAGCTGCAAGGCTTGATTTGCTCTCAATTTTTAAAGAGGCCAAATCGGTCGTGATCGTTGTGAAAAACTACTACACCGGTGACCATAATAGCGATGAGATTGGCAAGGCCAAAATTGCTCGCTACGCATGGGGCAAAGATTACCACCGATGGTTTAAAAAGCGGCTTTTAGCCTTCAGATCGCTTTTCACCGAAAAATTTGGGCCAAACATTAAATTCTGGCTGTTTAATGACACCGGCCCCTTTTTAGAAAGATCGTGGGCGTTAAAGGCTGGCCTTGGCTTCATTGGCAAAAGCTCCATGTTCATTCATCGCCAATTCGGCACCTGGACTTTGTTAGGAGGCTTTGCCACTGATCAAGAGTTAAGGCCCGACCCGCCCTACCAGGGCCCCGACTGCGGCCGCTGCAAAAGATGTATAGATGCCTGTCCGACGCAGGCCATCATAGGCCCTCAACAAGTCGATGCTCGTAAGTGCATATCTACTTGGACCATTGAACGTCCACTTCATGAAGACGCCAAAAGACTAGCGCCGAGAAATCATGAATGGGCTTTCGGCTGCGATATTTGCCAAGAAGTATGCCCCTGGAATAAATTTCAGCAGCTTACTCGGGAAGAACGCTTTCTGCCGCTAGCCGGCCGGGTCTTCCTCAGCAAAGAGACCTTTGCCCAGGATCTGGCGGGATCAGCGCTCAACAGAAGTACTAAGCTCGGGCTTTTGGCCAACTACCTTAGGATTCAAAACTCCCTGGCCAACCCAGGTGTTAAGGTGCTTAGATGAACCTTTACTATGCGCGCTAACTCTTGCTTCTCGTCTTCTTGTGCAGCAAATGCCCCCGACCGCAGGATCTTAAGTAGCAAGCTGGCATTTTTTGGTCGCAAGGATGCTGTTGGCGCAAGACAAGCCCTAATGCTCAAAAAAAGCGTCTCCGGAAGGCCGACATGGCATTTTCGTAACAGAGCAAATTCCTGTGCAAATTGTGGAAAATCAAAAGGCCTTAAAATCGCGGTTTCAAACATCACCGCTCCAAGCGAATAAAGATCGGACCAAATCGAGGCGGCCTCCCCATCCAATTGCTCTGGAGCAAGATAGGCCCTCTTGCCAAATAGCTGTTGCGCCTTTTTATGTGGTGAGTAGACCGCGCCGAAGTCCAAAAGAAACACTTTGCCATCATCGGTGAGGAAAATATTATCGGGAGCGATATCTCCGTGAATTACGCTGCTCAGTTTGCCATCAAGGCCGCCGTGAAGGTAAGAAAGGGCCGACAAAAGCTCGCAAGCGATATAGGCTATAACTCCGCCTGAAAAGAGCGCTCCATTTCGATGTGCGCTCCCAATTAAGCGAGCCAAACTGATTCCGCTCAGCAGCTCGATTATTAGTGCAGATTCTGATGTGGTATCAAAAAAACCTAAGAGCTTAGGGATGGAGGGGTGGTCGGCCTTCCAAAGAATCTCTCGCTCAGCTCGATAAGACCATGATGCGGCGTCGCTATTACCATATAGTTTAACCGCCACTAATTTTGTTGCTCCTCCTGACCAAAGTTTACCCCGATAGACTGTTGCTTGCCCCCCCGACCCGATGGGGGCGAGCAATTCTATGTCGGGGGCGGCTAGGGTCCGAGGAGCCATGGCGTGTCTATTTTAACCTACGGTTTTCCTTGCGTAATTCCTAATTCGGGTGAGCCACCCTGTAAATTGCCAAATGCATCTTTACAAACTGTCCCGATTAGATACAAAGAAGACGCTAATTTTTAAATCTCAAGGAATTACGGCGGTCACTTGCACTTTGACTGATCCGTTTGTGAAGGACAACAAATAGTATGCCAACGATTAGCCAGCTGGTTCGTAAAGGGCGCCGTAAGCTTTCGGAGAAAAGCGACTCGCCACATTTACAAAATTGCCCACAGAAGCGTGGGGTTTGTACGCGAGTCTACACGACAACACCGAAGAAGCCGAATTCCGCCTTGAGGAAAGTTGCTCGCGTACGTTTAACTAACGGCATGGAAGTAACCACATATATTCCCGGCGAAGGTCATAATCTTCAAGAGCACTCCGTCGTATTAATCCGTGGCGGCCGCGTTAAGGATCTTCCGGGAGTGAGATACCACGTGGTTAGAGGGGCGCTTGATTCAGTAAGCGTAAATGGCAGAAAGCGAGGCCGCTCTAAATACGGCACGAAGAAGGCCAAGTAATTTTTAGTAGAGATTTTTGAGCGGAAAAAACGATGCCCAGAAGAAGAGAAGTAGAGAAAAGAAATATTGATCCCGATCCAAAGTTCAACGATCGCCTCGTGACCAAACTAATTAATGTCGTCATGACGGATGGCAAAAAGGCAGTGGCTGAGCGGATAGTTTATGGCGCATTTTCCATAATCGAAGACCGCAACAAGGAAGAACCGATTAAGGTTTTCAAAAAGGCTATGGAGAATGTAAAGCCGCAAGTTGAAGTAAAGTCACGACGCGTGGGTGGCGCAAGTTACCAAGTTCCCGTGGAAGTGCCGGCCAATCGGCGCGTTGCCTTGGGCTTAAGATGGCTACGTGATTGTGCGCGCGAACGGGGCGAGCGCACCATGCAAGAAAAACTTGCTGGCGAATTGTTTGACGCGTCTCAAAGTCGTGGTCTGGCCTGTAAGAAGCGGGAAGACACCCACAGAATGGCCGAGGCTAACAAGGCTTTTGCTCATTACCGATGGTAACTGATTTTTAAAGGATGACGGTCATGTCTGAACGGTTTCCGCTTGAACGCATAAGAAATATCGGCATTGTGGCTCATATCGATGCTGGTAAAACCACAACCACTGAAAGGATTCTTTACTATACCGGTCGGAGCCATAAGATTGGCGAAGTGCACGAAGGTGCGACAGTTACAGATTACATGGAACAAGAGCGCGAGCGAGGCATCACTATCACTGCGGCAGCAGTGACTTGTGAGTGGAAACGGCGAGAGGATGCGAAGTCAAAGCCCTATCGAATTAACATTATAGACACCCCCGGGCACGTGGATTTCACAATCGAGGTAGAGCGGTCAATGCGTGTTTTGGACGGCGCCGTGACGGTGTTCGATGGCGTGGCAGGGGTTGAGCCACAGTCGGAAACCGTGTGGCGTCAAGCAGATAGGTACGGCGTGCCCAGAATGTGCTTTGTGAATAAACTTGATCGAACGGGCGCGAACTTTTTTCGCTGTGTGGACATGATCAGGGACCGGCTCAAGGCGCGGCCTGCGGTCTTAACCTTACCGATCGGCATTGAATCGGATTTTAAGGGACTGATAGATTTGATTCGCATGAAGGCCTTGATTTGGCAAGAAGACACCTTGGGCGCGAAGTACGACATCGTTGATATACCCGCAGAGCTCATGGGTCAGGCGCAAGAGTATCGCGAAAAGCTTCTGGAAGATTGTGCCGACTGTGACGATGTTCTCGCTGAAAAGTACTTAGAAGGTGGAGATATAACCGAAGACGAAATGGTCGCAGCCGTCCGCAAGGGCACGATAGGCGGCAAAATCATTCCAACATTTTGTGGGTCGGCCTTTAAGAATAAGGGTGTGCAGTTTTTGCTTGATGCGGTGGTGGATTTTTTGCCCTCCCCTGCGGACATTCCCGCGATTACGGGTCATTTGGAAGATGGCACAGAAGCCATTCGCAAGACGTCTAATTCAGAGCCGTTTTCTGCCTTGGCCTTTAAGATTATCAACGACAAATACGGGCAGCTGACCTTTTTGCGCGCCTATTCTGGAGTGCTTAAAAAGGGCGATAGCGTAGTAAATATGCGCACCAGCAAAAAAGTACGCATTGGGCGCCTCGTGAGGATGTTTGCCGACAAACGCGAAGACATCGAAGAGATTGACGCGGGCGGCATTGCAGCAGCGATTGGCATCGATGCCACCACTGGCGATACGCTTTGCGACCCAGATAAACCAATTATTTTGGAATCTCTTGATGTTCCCCCTGCAGTGGTCAAGCTGGCCATTGAACCCAAAACCAAGGGCGACCAAGAGAAAATGGGTCTCGCCCTCGGAAGGTTGAGCAGCGAGGATCCTTCTTTGCGCCTCAGTGTTGATGAAGAAACCGGCCAAACTACCATTGCGGGAATGGGTGAACTTCATTTGGAGATCATAGTAGATCGCCTGAAACGCGAATTCATGGTTGAGGCCAATGTCGGCAAGCCGCAAGTGGCTTATCGCGAAACCATCACTAAGACTGTGGAAAGCGAAGGAAAATACGTCCGTCAAACTGGTGGTCGTGGGCAATACGGCCATGTATGGCTAAGGCTTGAGCCCAATGAAGCAGGCAAAGGCTTCGTATTTGAAAGTGAGATTGTTGGCGGTACGGTTCCCAAGGAATATGTCCCCGCGGTGAAAAAGGGCATCGAAGAAGCGCTCGATGGCGGTATTCGCGCAGGGTTTCCGGTGGTGGATGTCAAGGTAGCTTTGTTTGATGGAAGTTACCACGACGTAGACTCAAGTGAAATGGCCTTTAAGATCGCAGGGTCCATGGGGTTCAAGGACGGCGCGAAAAAGGCCGGGCCAATCATTTTGGAGCCGCTGATGAAAACAGAAGTTATTACTCCTGAAGAGTGGATGGGCGACGTGATTGGCGATCTAAATAGTAGGCGTGGACGCATCACGGGAATGGATGAACGAAGTGGTATGAAGGTTGTGACGGCAAATGTGCCGTTGGCGGAGATGTTTGGTTACGCCAATGATCTCAGATCGAGAACGCAAGGCAGAGCAACCTATACGATGGAATTCAGCCATTATGAGCCGGTTCCAAGCTCGATCGCTGACGAAATTGTTTCCAAGGCGACAGGAGCATAGCTTTAGTTTTTTAGGAGTTATTTCATGTACAAAGGAAACGTTAATTTTTTTGCAAGCTTAGGAGTAAGAAATGTCTAAAGAGAAGTTTTCGCGCGATAAACCGCACGTTAATATAGGTACTATCGGTCACGTCGATCACGGTAAGACCACACTGTCAGCTGCCATCACCAAAGTCCTAGCAACTAAGTTTGGCGGTACCGCTGTCGCATATGATCAGATTGATAAGGCACCCGAAGAGCGTGAACGTGGGATCACTATTTCCACTGCACATCTTGAATACCAAACAGCCAATCGTCACTACGCTCACGTTGACTGTCCAGGTCACGCCGACTACGTAAAGAATATGATCACCGGTGCGGCGCAGATGGACGGCGCCATCTTGGTAGTTTCCGCTGCCGACGGTCCCATGCCCCAAACGCGCGAGCATATATTGCTTGCACGCCAGGTTGGCGTTCCCTATATCGTAGTCTTCCTTAATAAAGTCGACATGGTGGACGATCCGGAACTCTTGGATCTGGTGGAATTGGAAATTCGTGAACTGCTTAGCAAATATCAATTTCCTGGCGACGATGTGCCCATCATTAGGGGCTCGGCACTTAAGGCTTTGGAAGGTGATAAAAGTGAAATTGGTGAACCATCGATCTTCAAGCTAATGGACTCGGTAGATGCTTACATCCCGACGCCACAGAGAGCGATAGATCAACCCTTCATTATGCCCATTGAAGACGTGTTTTCGATTTCAGGTCGTGGAACTGTGGTTACCGGTCGTATTGAAAAAGGTATCGTCAAGGTTGGTGAGGAAGTGGAGATCGTTGGTTTCCGCCCAACATCTCGTACAACGGTTACCGGCGTTGAAATGTTTCGCAAGCTGCTAGATGAAGGCAGAGCTGGTGACAATGTTGGCTGCCTTTTGCGCGGTCTTAAGCGAGAGGATGTGGAACGCGGTCAGGTCCTAGCTAAGCCGGGCAGCATCACGCCCCATAAGAAGTTTAAGGCTGAGGTCTATGTGTTAACCAAGGAAGAAGGTGGTAGACACACTCCGTTCTTCACCAAATACCGACCACAGTTCTACTTTAGAACCACCGACGTCACGGGCACCGTTACCCTACCAGAAGGAACTGAAATGGTGATGCCGGGCGACAATACATCTATGGTGGTAGAACTCTTGACTCCTGTGGCCATGGATAAGGAACTGCGGTTCGCTATTCGGGAAGGAGGCAGAACCGTTGGTTCTGGTGTAGTTACCGAGATTGTGGAATAACTTCGACGATCGACCAAGGAAACTAGCGGGTCCGGGCTTGCAATATTGCAAAAAATATATAGAAAGATACCGCTCTTCTTAGTATGAAGGAAATTTTGGATGTCTGCGAGTAAAATAAGAATTCGTCTTTCGGCATATGATTGCAAGTTGCTCGATCACTCTGCGCAGGATATCGCAGGAACCGCTAGTCGCACTGGGGCCAAGGTTGCAGGCCCGATTCCACTGCCCACCAGTATCACAAAATATACTGTGTTACGCAGTCCGTTTACTGATAAGAAATCGCGCGAGCAATTTGAGATAAGGACTCACAAGCGTTTGCTAGATATTCACGATCCGACGCAGGATACCCTCGATGCGTTGATGAAGCTCGATTTAGCGGCGGGCGTAGATGTGGAGCTTAAGAGCTAGGGCTCAGTTGGACAAGATAATTTTTGCTACGGGAGATATGATTACCGTTATGGCCACGTTGGAAGTGTATAATTTTTCAGGAAAAAGAATCAGCCAGGAAAGCTTCGATGACGCAGTTTTTGCCGCGCCGATCAGGCCGTATTTACACACAGAGATTGTAAATTGGCAGCGCGCGTGTAGTCGGGCGGGAACACAAAGCGCCATGACCAAGGGAGAGGTTTCCGGCACAACTAAGAAACCATTTCCGCAAAAGGGACGGGGTAGTGCGCGCCAGGGTTCTTTAAAGAATCCGCATCAGATTGGTGGCG
>DASPVU010000195.1:0-6792 GCA_035622215.1 Myxococcota bacterium
TCCAAGGGCTCCTTGATCGAGTTACGCATATCCAATCGTAAGCCCAGAGTCATTCAAGGCATCAGCGGACCCAAAGAAGAAAAAGGCATGAAGAACCCCATGAAGGCCTCTAAAGCTGGCGGCGGCGCCGCCGGCGGTAAAAAGAAGTAGTCGGCAATAAAAAATTCCCCGAATGACCCCTCCCTCTCCCGCGCGCGGGAGAGGGATTAAGGGTGAGAGCAAAGGGTGAGGAAAAAAAATGTCAGAAGCACTAGATCAGCTCACCGTAAACTGGGAAGAAGATGGCGAGTTACGCGTCAAAGAGCTCAAAAAGCATGTGTTATCGAAGGGCGCATGGGCCACCTTGATGTTCCTCTACCAGGAATACGACAAAAGAACCGGAGAGTTTCGGCCCCCCAAAATCACGATTAGAAGATATCGGAAACGTAACGATCAATACATATACCAATCTAAGTTCAACATATCATCCGAAGCCCAGGGCAAAGAAATCGCTCGGGTGATCGAAGAATGGTATAAAGACGAAAAACCCGTCTAGGTCATGCTGACGTTTAGAGCCGCGCGATGATCGACCTTAAGCATCTATCTCACGGTTTCTTGCGAAAATCTCTCTTTCACGATGCAAATCTTCGCTTGTTGTCTAATGAGCGTTATGGCGTGACCGGCGCTAATGGCTCGGGAAAGTCTACTTTGCTCAAGATTATCGCCGGCGAAATTGAACCGGACGACGGGGAAGTAGAAATTCGCGCGGATGCGAGCCTGTTTCGCATTGGACAAGATCATAGTTTAAATGACGACCTTTTGATTATTGATACCGCCATGATGGGTCAACGAGAAGTCTTCGACGCGATCAAACAAAAAGAAGGCATTTTACGTGAGCAAGAAGCAGGTAAAAGCGACGCCAATTTTTCCCATAACCTAGCGGCCCTGGAAGAGATCATAGAGAGCCGCGAGGGCTATCGGTTGCGACCTTTGGCGCAGGCTATTTTAGAAGGCCTGGGCATAAAAACCGCTGATCATGAAGAGCCCCTCAAAATTCTCTCGGGCGGCTATAAATGGCGCGTCTTTTTGGCACAAGCACTGGTCAAGAGACCTGATGTCCTGATGCTTGATGAACCAACCAATCACTTAGACATTGTGTCCATCAGATGGCTCGAGCTTTTCTTGGCAAATTATCAAGGTTTGGTCATTCTGGTTTCTCACGATAAGCGCTTTATGGATCACGTGTGTACACAAATCTTGGACATCGATTTCGACACGATCACGGCTTACCCGGGAAATTATTCCGCCTTCGAAACGGCTCGGAGCCTGTTTCTTTTGCAAAAAGAAAAAGAAATACTGGCCCAAGAAAAAGAAATAGCCAAAAAACAAGCCTTTATTGATCGGTTTCGCTTCAAGGCATCAAAAGCGCGACAGGCTCAAAGTCGTATCAAGCAAATAGAACGCATGGTTATTGTCGAGCCCGTAAAAAGCTCAAGGATCCATCCCAAGTTTAAATTCGAAGTGCCCGAGCCTGGGTCAAAGGAAGTGCTCTCAATCAAGCACTTGAGCAAATCTTACGGCGAAAAAACCATAATCAATGATTTTACCTTCGATGTGAAGCGTGGAGAAAAAGTGGCCATTATCGGCCCTAACGGATCGGGTAAGTCCACTTTGATCAAGGCGCTGGCTATGGAGTTTTCTGAATGCGAGAAGTTTATTAAATGGGGTCATGGCACCACCTTAGGCTATTTTGCCCAAGACTGCGGAAGCAAAATCAAGGCCGTGGATGACAGTATCTTGGAATGGCTTTGGCAGTTCTTTCCCGACCAGGCGCAAAGCCATATACAAAGCATGCTCGGTCGGGTGCTCTTTACCGGTGACGACGCCAAAAAGAGCACAAAAAATCTGAGCGGCGGTGAGATGTCTAGGCTCTATCTTGCCTACCTCATGATGAAAAAGCCCAATGTATTGTTGCTTGACGAGCCCACCAACCACCTAGACATCGAAGCCATAGAAAGCCTCACTTTGGCCTTGTGTGAGTTTTCCGGCACGCTGATCTTTGTTTCGCATGATCGCAGCTTCATTGATAAAGTGGCTTTGCGCATCCTTGAATTGGGCGCTCAGGGCATCAGCGATTTTCTAGGCAATTATAGTGAATTTGTGGAAACCAAGGATCGAGATTATTTGGATACGGTAAGAGAAGCCTTGGCGTCGAAACATAAACCCGCGAGATCCGACGGAGGACGCCTAAGTTACGAAGAGCAAAAAAGACGTCGAGCACAAGGTCAAAAGCTTAAAAAAGATCTAGAACGCACTATGCTCATGGTGGAAGACAGAGAAAAAAAGATTCAGACCATTGAAGAGCAATTTGCAGACGTTGCTTTCTTTAAAACTTGCGATTTCGATCAAGTAAATCAGATGGAACAAGAAAGAAGCTCACTTCTTAAAGAGCTTGATTCGCTTATAAAGGAATGGGAAGCGATAGAACAACGTATCGCTGAACTAATCGACGAATAAGCCGTATTTATTTCTCGTCGACATTTGCTATGGTGATAGCGAATTCTTTGCCAAAAAAAGACGGCATATAGCAAAACGAGGATATATCTATGACTAAGCCAGCGCTCGATCTCATGAAAACTGCAGCTAAGGACTTTGCTCTCAAAGAGCATGGTCACTTCATTGGTGGAGAATGGTGTGTAGCCAAAGGTAAAAAGACTTTTGATGTCTTTGACCCAGCAAGCGGCAAAGCCTTTACTAAGGTGAGCCTTGCCGAAGGGGCCGAAGTAGATAGCGCTGTGCTCGCAGCGCGGTCGGCTTTTTCTTCAAAGGAATGGTCGTGCATGCAGGCGGCCGAGCGCGGCAAGCTATTGTGGCGCATCGGTGATTTGATCGAAGAGCACGGTGAGATCCTTTCGGAGCTCGAATCCTTAGACAACGGAAAGCCGCGAAGTATAGCGAAAGTGGCAGATGTCAGCCTTGCTGCCGAACAGTTCCGCTATTACGCAGGCTGGCCGTCAAAAATGTTGGGCAACACCATTTCGCTTTCGGTACCTTTCATGAAGCAAACGGCCTTTCACGCGTTTACCGAAAGGGAACCAGTCGGCGTGGTGGCGCAAATTATTCCATGGAATTTCCCCTTGCTCATGGCAGCTTGGAAACTAGCTCCAGCGCTTGCAGCAGGATGCACCGTGATTTTAAAGCCCGCTGAGCAAACACCGCTCACCGCCACATATTTAGCCGGTTTAATTAAAAAGGCCGGAGTGCCTAATGGTGTGGTTAATGTGGTGAATGGCGACGGCACCACGGGCGCCCTGCTATCTGCCCACGATGGCGTGGACAAAGTGGCATTCACCGGATCTACCGAAGTAGGAAAACTAATTGTGCAGGCGGCATCAGGCAACCTGAAAAAGGTCTCTCTGGAGCTTGGCGGCAAGTCTCCGAACATTATCTTCGACGATGCCGACATCGATAGCGCAATCGTTGGAGCAGCAGGCGCGATTTTCTTTAACCATGGCCAATGCTGCTGCGCTGGATCAAGACTTTTTGTGGCGGAGAAAATTTACGATCGAGTCGTGGAAGGTGTAAAACAACAAGCTCAAAAAATCAAACTTGGCGTGGGCATGGATCAAGAGACCCAGATGGGACCCTTGGTATCAAAGGAGCAATTTGATCGGGTGACTTCCTACATTCAGGCCGGACTGAAAGATGGCGCCCAAGCCATTTGCGGAGGCAAAACTAGTGGCTCTGAAGGCTACTTCGTAGAACCCACCGTGTTGACCAATACTAAGAAAACGATGTCGGTGATTACCGAAGAAATCTTTGGACCCGTAGTTTGCGCCATGCCCTTTAAGTCAGAAGAAGAAGTGCTTGCCTCGGCCAACGACTCAATTTTTGGCCTGGCTGCCGGCATTTGGACCAAGGACGTGAGCAAAGCTCACCGTGTCGCCAAAGCATTGCGAGCCGGCACCGTCTGGGTTAACTGCTACAACGTTTTTGATGCAAGCCTACCTTTTGGCGGCTATAAACAATCCGGCTGGGGCCGCGAAATGGGTCACGAAGCTTTGGAGCTCTACACAGAGACCAAAGCTGTCTGCATCGATCTGGGAAAAACCTGTCGTACTACCGCATGACTTTTACACGCTGGACTTTTTCAGACGCTCGACCATTTGTTTAAAGATGGTCGATTGAACGGCTTTTTTGCCTTGTTCCAAAAGATAGCGCATATTTCCTACGGATGTGTCGTCGATGGAGTTGTGCGCATGATCTACGGGGACGTTCAAGCGGAAGAAATTCTGTTGGCCGTCTTCGTTGAGCAAGCGATGCAAAATTGAGCTATCTGCTTCGGTACATCCTATTTGCAGGTGATCGATCATAGGGGGCGCCCATTGTAACAGACCGCGCCCCTTAAGCTGGAGGCTCAACTGCTCTGGCGTAATAAGGCCAGTTCCCAGTGAGTAAAGTTCAATCTTTTTTCCTGGATAGGTCTTAACTGCGTTAACGTAGGCGATAACCGATGGATTATGGGCGTAGAGCGAACCATCCACCACCGTCTTCAACACTCCCCAGCCAAATTCAACGTCCACCGCATCAAAATATATGGGTGCGGCCGAAGTCGCCATGCCTACCTGACGCATCAGGCAGTCTTTTTCTGCGGGGAATTTTTTGGCTTCGATCGAAGAGAACTCGATGCCTGTGCGACCCTCTACGTGATAGCCCGTGATAATAGTTGGAATGAGGGCTTGGCTAAGCAGGGCATCGCCCAATTGGTTCTTTAGCAGGCCCAATAGACCGATTGACTCATATCTCGGGCCCCACAAGCCTCCGCCCGTCTTGAGCCAATGGGAGAAGGATGCCTGAAAGATGCTTGAGCTCTGAATTATATAATGATGGACAGCCTGTTTGGCGGTGATCACCGGTTCGTTGCGGTTATTTGGCGCCGTTAGGGCGAGAGCCAAAACTCCGCCAGTGGATGTGCCGGCAACCAGGTCAAAAATCTGGGCTATTGGTTTACCCACTTCTTTTTCGATAGCTGCTAGCGCAATCGCCGGAATGATGCCTCTAACCCCGCCGCCATCGATGCTTAAAACCCGCACTCGGTCGCTTGCCCTTGCCCAATTCGACAAACTAACTAGAACGAAAAGAGTGGTCCAAGCTATCTTTCCTCTAAACACTCGCATGCCATCTCCTAATATTGAGAAATTATTGGATTAGGTTCTCTGTTGACCAAGATAGCTTGCGACTAGGTGATTTTGGCGGATAAATTTGTCGGAAACATGGAGCCGACAAGCGGAATCGAACCGCTGACCTACTGATTACGAATCAGTCGCTCTACCATCTGAGCTATGCCGGCAAGTAACGCCTTAATGACTAAGTCCCATGGAATTGTCAATAATGGCGAAAGCCTGCGAACTTTGAGAAAAAAGTGCGCATCTACCTGATCAAGCGCACAAATCTTTGCTAGAGCACCAGGGAAATCGCCACCGAGGTATATCCATGATTTCTGCTAGGCCACATCTATTTACGAGCGAATCCGTCACCGAAGGCCACCCTGATAAAATGGCCGATCAGATTTCCGATGCCATTCTTGATACATTTCTGGAACAAGACGAGAAGGCCCACGTGGCCGTGGAATGTGTGCTCAAAACGGGCTTATGCCAAATTGTCGGAGAGGTTCGCTCACAGGTTCAGGTGAATTTCAGCCAAATCGCGCGAAAGAAAATCATGGATATCGGCTATGTCGCGAGCGATCACGGCTTTGACGGTCATACCTGCTCGGTCTTGGTGGGCGTGGAAGAGCAATCAAAAGACATAGCCTTAGGCGTTGATGCGACTTCGGAAAAAGAACAGGGCGCCGGAGACCAAGGCTTAATGTTTGGCTACGCCTGCGATGAAACACCGGAGCTCATGCCGCTGCCGATTACCTACGCTCACGCCTTGGCGAAAAGGCTTGCGGGCGTCAGAAAATCAAGCATTCTGCCCTTCTTAGGACCCGACGGCAAAACCCAGGTCACCATACTTTACGAAAACACGCGCCCGGTTGGTATCAAGGACGTGGTGGTTTCATCGCAGCACCTTGCCGGAATATCCCAATCAGTGATCAGAGAAGCCATCATTGAAGAAGTCGTAAAAAAAACCGTTAAGAAGGAGCATCTCTTGCCCGATGTGAGGTTTCATATCAATCCAACGGGAGCCTTCGTCATTGGGGGCCCGGTTGGCGATGCCGGTCTTACTGGGCGAAAAATCATTGTGGATACCTATGGCGGGATGGGGCGGCACGGTGGCGGCGCCTTCTCTGGCAAAGATCCGTCGAAAGTGGACCGATCCGCTGCATACATGGCGCGATATTTAGCGAAAAATGTAGTAGCGGCGGGGCTTGCCAAACGGTGTGAGGTCCAACTGGCCTATGCCATTGGCGTCAGTGAACCGATTAGTTTGATGGTAAACTCCTTCAACACTTCGGTTGCCCCGGAAGACCGCATTGAATCCGCCATAAAACGTATCGCTCCTTTAAAACCCGCAGCGCTCATCAAACACCTCAAGCTCTTACGACCCATTTACAGCAAAACCGCCGCCTACGGACATTTTGGGCGCCAAGAGCCCGAGTTCACCTGGGAACACACGGACCTAGTAGACGAACTCAAACACCACGTCCTGTAGACTGTGTCGTACCGCGGCTTGACCGCGGTATCCACAAACGACCGAGGGCGATCTTGCGCTGGACCCCGTGGTCAAGCCGCGGGGCGACACGGGTATCTTATCGTCTTAGGCCTTCGATCGCTTTTTTGTAATTGTTGGAAGCAAAGATATAGGAGC
>DASPVU010000196.1:0-8982 GCA_035622215.1 Myxococcota bacterium
TGGATGCAGCCAATTTTTGACAACGTCGAATTTCTCATGAACCGCTCACATTTTTCCCGTCAGCACAGCAAACGAAGCTACCAAGAGTTGATCGATATGGATCTCTTGCAGATCGAGCCCCTCACTTATATTCGCGGCCGCTCCATCGCCTCGCAATTTATGGTGGTAGATGAGGCACAAAATCTCACTCCCCATGAAGTGAAAACCATTATCTCGCGCGCGGGAGAGGGCACTAAAATTGTGTTTACCGGCGATCCCTATCAAATCGATCATCCTTACGTCGATTCCACCAACAACGGCTTAGTTCATATTGTGAATCGCTTCAAAAACCAGGCACTCTTTGGTCACATCCGCCTAAAAAAAGGCGAACGCTCCATCCTCGCAGAGATCGCCGCTAACCTACTTTAACTCTGTGGCTCCTCATTGAATTGGTGGAGTGCGTCTAAGAATGCTGCACCGAATTTGGCTAGTTTTTGGTCGCCGACGCCGTAGATGCCGCGCATGTCTTCGAGATTTTGTGGGACGCGCTCGGCCATCTCCATAAGAGTACGATCGTGGAAGATTACGTAGGGTGGCACTTCGTGCTCTTTGGCCAGTTGAAGCCTCAAGGTTTTTAGCATGTCAAACAGCGGGTTCTTTTGTTTAAGCCCCGTCGGTAAGATTTGTCGCTTAGCTTTCGCCTTGGGCGCGGCTTCGATTTTACGTAGGAATAAAGTTGATTGGCCGCGTAAAATGGGCGCGCTCTTGTCTGTTAATTTGAGCGCGCCAAACGCGTCCATGTCCACATGAAAAAGCCTCATGGCGATGAGTTGGCGAAAAATCGATCGCCATTGTTGCGCCTCCACGTCTTTTCCGAGCCCAAAAACACCCAGCTTGTTATGAGCAAATTTCTTGACCTTGTCGGTCTCCTTTCCCATTAACACGTCGATGAGGTGCAGCGCGCCAAAGACTTGGCGGGTGCGATAGGCAGAGGACAAGGCCATTTGTGCAAGCCTAGTGCCATCCCAGGTCGACACAGGATCTAGACACGTATCACAATTGCCGCAGGGCCTGTCGTAGGTTTCGCCAAAATAGTGCAGCAAGGTTTGTCGCCTGCACGAAGTGGTTTCGCAGAGGCCTAATAACGCATCGAGCTTGCGCTGCTCACGCCGTTTTATTTCTTCGCTCGCATTGCTTGCTTCAGCCATCTGTCGGTGAACAATGACATCTTGCAATCCGTACGCGAGCCAGGCTTGTGCAAACAGCCCATCACGGCCCGCACGCCCGGTTTCCTGATAATACGCTTCGATGCTCTTGGGCATGTCGAAGTGCGCGACAAAACGAACATTGGGTTTATCGATTCCCATGCCAAAGGCGATGGTTGCCACCATGACCACGCCTTCTTCATGTAAAAAACGCGACTGGTTTTGCTCACGAACCATTTTGCTTAGGCCAGCGTGGTAAGGTAAAACGACTTTTCCTTGGTTTTTCAGCCACAGGCAAAGCTCTTCTACCCTGCGCCGCGATAGACAATATATGATGCCTGAATCCTTTGCGTGCTCATTCGCAACGAAAGCCAACAGTTGCCGCTTGGGGTTATTTTTTAAAACGATGCGATAGCGAATATTGGGCCGATCAAAGCCCGACACGAAAACCTTGGCGTCCTGTAAATGCAAGCGTTGTAAAATCTCGTTCTGCGTAATCCGATCGGCGGTCGCGGTTAGAGCAATACGAGGGACATCATGAAATCGCTGTGCGAGCATCCCAAGTTCCAAATATTCGGGGCGAAAATCATGGCCCCATTGGGAGACGCAGTGCGCCTCATCGATAGCAAAGAGCGAGATATCACAGGTTTCGAGGAGAGCGAGAAATGCCGGCATCATAAGGCGCTCAGGCGCAACATAGAGCAGATCTAAACGCTCCGATCTGAGTTGGTCTTCCACATCCTTGGCGTCAGCATAGGTCAATGAAGAATTTAAAAAGGCGGCTTTGATTCCGAGCTGTTTAAGCGCCATCACCTGGTTGTGCATCAACGCAATCAACGGAGAAATGACAACACCAGTGCCCTTTCTAAGCAAGCTCGGAATCTGGTAGCAAAGGGATTTGCCGGCGCCCGTCGACATGAGCACCAGCGCATTCTCTCCCCCAGTTACGGTATCAATCACGTCTTTTTGCTGCCCGCGGAAATTTTGATAACCAAATACCGATTGTAATATCGTTTGCGCTGTTGGCTCCGTCATCATGTGCCTCGCTAATGTGTTTCTAATTTCTTAGGCACCACCATTTTTTCTGCAACCGCTATCCTTTGTTTTAAGCCGTGAAAGTTGCCGTATTGCTCGTCAATCTCCAAGGTTTTTTGCCAAGACAAAATAGCTTCTCTTGGCCGCTGCTGCAGCATAAAGACCATCCCGCGGTAGTGAAATCCTGGCGCGTAAGTCGCGTCTTTCTGAACGATCATAGAAAATAAAGTAAGCGCCTCATCGAGCTGGCCGTTACGAAACAGGATACGTGCCTTAACCGTGGCGATATCGGCATCATAGGCTTTCTTGAGCAGCTGCTCCGAAAGCTCAAGGGCGAGCAAAAGTTCCTCTTTGGCAAACGCCCGCAAGATAGCGTTTTTCTCCTGGTTGTATGTCTCGCTCGGCTGAAACGGATCGAAGCGGCGGTTGGGTTTGGACGATGAATCGCCCTTAAGCCTGCGGTTGAGCTCTAAAAGTCCGTTGCGTATTTCCTGCTTCATGGCTTCATCGGGTGCCGCGACCTCTAAATAGCGCTTCCATGCATGAAGCCCTGTGTTGACTCTTCGAGCATCCAGATCGTGGGATTCGTAACTCATGGCGCCAATCAAATAGAGCGCATCTAAACCCTGGGGCGAAGCTTCGCCGCTGTTGGCAATAATCAATTTAAGTTCGCTTACCGCTTTATCGGGATTGCCCAAGAAAAAGATCGCCCTTGCTCGCCAGTTTCTTATCAGATCATTATTTTCCTGTTGCAGGATCTCCGTCATAAGCATGGCCGCCTCGACCCACCGCCGCTCGAGGAAATAATATTTGGCCACCAGCCATTTTTTGCCATTTTTCGGAAGCGGCTTGGTTTGATGGACGAGCTCGGGCAAGGCCAATAGAATTTTGACCAAATGGGCTTCATCTGTTTTTTTATCTTGCGAAAGCAAGGAAACATTGCCAGCGATCAAAGCCGATTTTATTTTCTTTAATTTTTCGACACTTATTCGCTCATTGAGCAGATCATCTAAGAGTGACAGTTCCCGCTTGAGCTCATCGTTATAAGTGCGAGCTCCCATGGGAGGAGGCCCGCTTGCAGAAAGATTGTCAGCCGCCGGCGCCCACGCGGATGGCTTTTGACAGGCCATGGGCGCAAAAATTAGGAGGCCGATAGTGGCAAGTGTTGGACTATTTTTCATTGCTCTTATTTGGCACAGCCAACCCTACTTGGAAAAGAGGAGAGGTAATTGAGAATGACTTGCAACCGCGAAATGCTTTGTTATTATTAGCAAGGAGGATCGATGAAGGAAGAAGCCCTTAAAAATTTAGCGATAGGCACTACGGGCTATATTTCCCGCTGTCTTTCTCCCGCCCGTGCTGATGTTTATCGATTGCTTGAAATGGGGCTATGCCGCGGCGCGCAGTTTACCGTATTGCGGAAGGCCAAGGTCCTGGGCGTCATAGAGCTTGCGATTGGCGAAAGCCGTTTATGTATCGGAAATGAGCTAGCCTCCGAATTTCTGGCGGTAAAGTTTTTATGATTGCTCCCATCTTGCTTTTGGGTAATCAAAATACCGGCAAGACCACCCTCTTCAACGCGTTAACCGGGCTTAATGCCAAGGTGGCTAATTATCCAGGCATAACCGTGGAAGCCCGCATCGGCCAAATTACCCGCTTTGCCGGAGAGAAAGTCCAGATTGTCGATCTACCAGGCACCTATAGTCTGATTCCGGCGTCTGACGAAGAAGAACTCACAGTTAAGGCCCTATTCGGTGAACTTCCCGATTTGAGAGAGCATAGCTTGGTGGTGGTCGTGATCGATTGTACCGAGCTGAGACGCGGGCTTTATCTTTATTCGCAGCTGATCGAGTTGGGCTTTAAGACCATCATCGCTCTCTCCATGATCGATCAACGCTCTGAAGCGTGGAGCAGATCCACCATCGCCACGTTACAAAGAAATCTGGGCACTTTGGTGGTGCCCGTGAGCGCATCAAATAGAAGGAGCATTGAGCGTTTGACCACAACCATTGACGGCGTTTTGGCGGGCTCGCTTCATCCGCATATCAAAGAACAACCTCTCTTGTCTTCTTCCTTAACCGACGATTTGCAACAAAAGCTTTCGGCCTTGGGCCCGAATAAAAATCGCCTACCGCTTCATGTGGCACAAAGTGCCGATCTTATAAGAAATCACAATCTTTTTCTTTACAATCTCACCAAGCGTTGGCGCCTCAACAAAACTGCGAGCGACCTTCTGCACCTAGGGCTCTCTCCCAATGACATAAGAGCGCTGGATCGCTTATTACCCGAAATCCCCGAAGAGCGGTTCAAGCGGGTCGATCAGTGGTTGAATGGCGTCAAGACGGGCGACAGTCCTGTCCGAGCAAAATCCGATTTAATCGATAAGCTGCTTTTGCAGCCTGTGATCGGAAGCTTGTTAATGCTCACCGTATTCGTGGTCATGTTACAAAGCCTATTTCTGGTGGCGCAGCCGCTCGCTTCTCTCATGTCCGACGGCATCGACTATATCAAAAATAGCGTCGGTAGCTTTATGCCAGCACAGTCTATGATTCGCTCATTGATCGTCGACGGCATATTTGAAGGGACGGGAAGCATCTTGTCATTTCTGCCGTTAATAGCGCTGTTGTTTTTATTTTTGGGCTTTTTGGAAGATAGCGGTTATCTGGCGCGGGCCACATTTTTGCTCGATTCACTGCTCAAGCGCACGGGGCTTTGTGGCCGATCCTTGGTACCGATGCTCAGCGGTTTTGCCTGTGCTGTACCCGCAATCATGGCTGCAAGAACCATCGGCAATAGAAAAATCCGTTTGATAACCATTTTGGTCACGCCATTTTTGACCTGCTCTGCGCGTTTGCCAGTATTTGGCTTGATTGTTGGCACTTTATTTAGCGCTTATCCGCCGATTTTCGGCATCATCGATGTTGGCGCTCTCATGTTTCTTTCGATGTATGCACTGGGAATACTCGCCTCTCTTATTGCCGCCGCCCTATTGTCTAAAATTTTAAAAGCGGATGGAAGCCAAAGCTTGGCTATTGAACTTCCTCCTTACCGCTGGCCCAATCCGCTCACCATGCTCAAGCGGGTCACGGACCGAGTCTATTTGTTTGTAAGAGACGTGGGCAGTGTGATCTTGGCATCTACCATTATTATCTGGGCCTTGTTTCACTTTGAGCCATATTCAGCTTCCTCCGCCCAAGCGCCTTTGAGCAATGCAAGCGTTCCGGTTACAAAAACCATTCATCTTGAGGATAGTTACGCCGGCGTCATCGGGCACAGCATTGAACCGCTCCTCAAACCCATGGGCCTCGATTGGCAGGTGGGCGTAGGTATCATAGCGAGTCTGCTTGCGCGCGAGGTTTTTGTATCTACCATGGCAGTGGTCTATGGCTTGGAAGGAAGCGGCGTTGATGACGTTTCATTGAAACAGGCCTTCAAGAACCACGTATCGCCCTTATCGGGTTTTTGTTTATTAATATTTTTTACGCTATCTATGCAATGCGTAAGCACAATGGCGGTGACGCGCAGAGAAACCGGTTCCACCATTTGGCCTCTGCTACAATTTGTCTTGATGACGGGTAGTGGCTTAATGCTTGCGGCTCTCGCTTACCAGCTCGGCTCTTTTTTCGGTTTCGCCTAGGAAATTCTATGTGGAATATTTTTGACCAATGGATCGTGATTCTAGCGCTCGGCTGGGCTGTGTGGGTTATTTATCGCAGTCTTAGCAAAAAGTCTTTTTTGTCCTGTAGCACTCCGTGTAATAAAAAGATCTTTCGCAAGGAAGCCGAGATCGTCGGTATTAAACGCAAGCACCGCGAAAAATTGCTCTAGCACCACACAACCACATCGCTTTTTAGCCGAAACCTTAGCCATCGAACATCACAAGGACTTTCGCGATGAAGATGGCGCAAATTGGGGCGGCCTTACTCTGCATTGGCTTGATGTACCCATCTATTTTAAAGGCCTGGCCAGGTGGCGCCATGGCCCACGGTGTGCCACAGACGAGCACAAGTATTGGAAATAACGCCGATCAAGATGCTTCCAACGAAGAAGAGGACTCCGACGACGAAAACGATGATGCCTCAGAACTTAACAAGATCGACCATCCCGTTTTCAAGAAATTTCTTGGCGATTATCGAGCAACCGTTCAGAAAGGAAAACACGCGATAGCGGGCGAGAAAGCCTTTTTTGCCGCAAGAGTCGAAAAAGGCCAGCTCCTGCTTTTCTATGAACATGGCGGCGAAGAAGAAGCAAAGTACTTTGATCTGAATCTTGCCAAAGAAATGTTCGCCGGAGGCGATGCACCTCGTCGCTCAGTGACCTATGGATATAAGTTGTCTCAATCCTTTGACGGCTTAACTTGGGTTTGGCAGTTTAAGATTTGCAATGAAAATCTGATTTCTTTGCGTCTGCAGATCATCAACGAAAACAAAGACGTCACAGAATTCATTGAGTTGATTGGAATGGAAAAAAAACTTAGCTTTGAATTTGTTGAGGACTGGGATTTTTGAACTCGCTATTCCATCAAAAATAAATGGCGAAGGAGAGCCCCGCGTGCAGCACTTGGCGAAAGGGCTCGTTGATATTGACATACATGGCATAGCTCGCATCGATACTTAGGGCCATCTCCGAATAAAAGAGCCATTCAAGACCAAAATAGGGTTTAAGGCCAACAAAAATGGGCCAACCCAGATTGAGTGGCATATCTTTCACGCCGTTACCCAAAAGATGAAGGTAGTGCAAAACCACTCCGAAATGGGGCCGAAAATCTTCTTGAAATATGTTGTAACGAATACCGGCCCCACCGGAAAATGAGCCAATATACGGGGCATTTTCCGCCGTGAGCTTGCCAAAACCCATATTGGTTTCAGCAAGCCACCACCAGCGATAATTGATGGCCTGCATGAAGGATGTACCAAAAGTCCATTGCCGAGCGATGCCCCAGGGGCGGCTATGGGGTAAAAACGGCACATCAAAAAACGTCACGCCCACTTTCGGAATGGTGAGAGAATTATTGCCAAAAGCCCCGGCTCTTAAGGGAGCAAGCCAGGCCAGGGATATTAGCCCAATAAACAAAAAAAAGTATAGCCGCCGCATAAGTTCCTCCTTCCGTAACCGAACAGCGAGCCGCCATATTTCATGAAATTGTTCCCCGAAGGGTATCGCCCCGCGGTCAAGCCGACCCTGTTGCATAAATCACTCCCATCGTCATGGCGAGGAGCCATAGGCGACGTGGCCATCCAGTCAGTAGCGTCGAGGCTCTACTGGATGGCCACGCCCTAAGGGCTCGCCATGACGAGACGGCGATTTGTGCAACAAAGCCGGTCAAGCTGCGGGGCGACACAAGTGGCGCTTCCCCGGTTTACAATGGAGCGCATACTTCCTATGTTTTGGGCCTAATTTTCGGTAAAAACACATGCCCCAAATCATTATTGTAGGTGGCGGCCATGCCGGTATTGAGGCGGCCCTCGCCAGTGCACGATTAGGTCTAGACACCATGCTCATCACTGGCATGATAGACCGCATTGGTGCCATGAGCTGTAATCCCGCCATCGGCGGCGTGGGCAAGGGCCATTTAGTCAAAGAAATCGATGCCTTAGGTGGCGAAATGGCCAAGGCGGCGGATGCCACCGGCATCCATTTTCGTGTGCTCAATGCGTCCCGCGGCCCTGCGGTGCAAGCGGTACGATGCCAAAGCGATATGGAGCGCTACCGGCAATATATGCATCGCGTGGTCATGACCGAGAAAAATTTGTTGGTACGCCAAGACGATGTCATCAGGCTCATCACCAAAGATGGGAAAATATCCGGAATTGTTGCGCGCCATAGCGGTGCGATTTATGCCGAGAAGGTAATAATAACTACGGGTACTTTTTTGGGCGGCAAACTGCATTTGGGAAAAGACATCTCCGATGGGGGCCGTGCTGGAGAAGCGCCGCAACATGGGCTTTCCTCATCATTAAAAGACCTGAGCTTTCGCGTGGGTCGCTTGAAAACCGGCACCTGCCCGCGCCTTGATGGTCGCACCATCGACATGGATATTTTGGAAGAACAGCTCCCAGAACTGCCTGCGCCCCGCTTTTCTTTTGAAAACTCGCCGCCGCCTTTGCCCCAGGTGGCCTGCCGTATCACCTACACCAATCAAGAAACGCACCGCGTCATCGTCGATAGCATTAACCAAGGCGTAGCACCCATCCATAATGGTCAACTGCAAGCCAGAGGTCCGCGCTATTGCCCGAGTATCGACGACAAAGTTCTTCGTTTTAGCGAAAAGCCGGCGCACCTAGTATTTCTTGAACCCCATGGCTTGGATACTTTTGAATATTATCCGAACGGTTTGTCCACGTCGCTACCACCCGAAGTGCAGCTCAAATTCCTACGCACGATGAAGGGCTTAAAAAACGTAGAAGTAACCCGTTTTGGCTACGCGGTGGATTATGATTTTGTCGACCCTACCGAACTCTATGCCACGCTGGAAACCAAAAAAATCCAAGGTCTTTATCTGGCGGGTCAGATCAACGGAACCACCGGTTATGAAGAAGCTGCTGCTCAAGGTCTCATGGCGGGAATCAATGCGGCTCTCGCGGTAAAAGGTGAAAGGGATTTTACCTTGCGTCGTGATCAAGCCTATATCGGTGTGCTGATCGACGACCTAATCACCAAGGGCACCACCGAGCCCTATCGCATGTTCACCTCCCGCGCTGAACACCGTCTCACCCTGCGTGATGACAATACCTACGCTCGCTTGATGGATGAGTCTTTTAGG
>DASPVU010000197.1:0-10635 GCA_035622215.1 Myxococcota bacterium
TAATCAAGCGCGGCTATCGTTCGTGATGGCGATGGTCGCTATCGCGATCGTGATCGTTGCCACGGCCTCCTCCGCCGCCATTGTCGTCATCCATCGGATGGAACAACAGTTCGGTTGAGAAACCGCACAGATCAATGAGACCGGCTCTTGGACCCCAGAAAGCGACGGCTTGATCAGGGAAGAGTTGCGGGCCAATGGCGCCATCGGGACCGTTTATCAAGGCTTCACCGAGTGGGATGTTGAAGTAGGGATTTGAACGTCTTGGATCAACCCAACAATCTGTAGTGGTGGTGGGGAAGAAGTTAGTTCTTAGCCAGCCAAAACCATCATCATCGTCGACTCCGCGCGCTTTTAGAAACACCACATCTTCGGGAACAATGATGCCGTTGGGATACACGGTCAAAGCTCGCGAATCATAGAGTTCTTCAAGCGGTGGACCAAACTGAGAGCAACGCGGCCAAACTTGGCAGTCATCGTCCATACAGTCTTTTAAGCCGTCACCGTCATCGTCGACACCGTTGCTGCAATTCGTTTCTACAGGGAACACCGGTAAGGGCTCGGGAATACCAGGGTATGCTACAACTCCTTGATAACCGAGCGGTGCCGATGCACCATAAATGGCAAGATCAGATGCAGGTCCATTTTGCTCAGTGCCATTGCCTGGTTCACTTGTGGTTCCTGACTGATTGCCGCAGTTGTTTAACGCAATGAAGCTTGCCGCTAAGAACGCAAGCATTGCGTATTTGGTTACAATTCTCATTTTGCCCCCCTTGCTTTGCGCGCTTAACGACCTTGTGGGTAATGTTGACCACGCGCATTTCAACAGTGGCGGAGATTTACGAATCCCTCACCTGCGGGGCAAGTGCAAAAAGGTGTGATGGATCAGGAGCTGTATCAGTTTTGGTAGTGCAATGTCTTTAAAAAGCTCTTTAATTCTTTAATCAAATATTGTTTTTCTTCAGTTATGACACTGCCTGATTGTATAACAAATTCGCCATTAACCATCACGTGGGTAATCATTGCCGGATGATAAGTAAGCATTATGGTGTTTAGCGCGGCTTCTGGCCCGTGCCATTCATACTCAGGCGGCAAGGTCACCACCACCAGATTGGCTTTTTGTCCTCGTAAGGAAGTGTGTGTATCGGTGGGATAAAGGGATGAAAGTCCAAATTTGGTGAGACTTGCAAGCAAGGGCTGATAAAAATATCCGCCCGTTTCATTGAGGATTCCGCGTCTTTTAAGACGCAACCGTTCTAACTCTTCTAGGCTACGAGCTTCGCAAAAAGGATCGAGTCTTACATGTTGGTCAGACCCAATGCATATGGGGAGTTTTTGCTTCATTAATGAGGCCAAGGGCACAATGCCATCTCCCAAGTTCTTTTCGGTAGAAGGGCAAATGCAGATATGGGGCCGGCCACTCCTAGAAAGCAGCTCCAAATCGTCATTAATCAGATGAGTTACATGGACCAGGGTAGCATGTGGTGCTAGCAGGTGGTTACGACGCAAAAGACCGATGGGTGAGCAGCCTGTGGCAGTCAAGCACTCTTCATTTTCTTGCGTCTGTTCGCTTACATGGATATGCAACGGCATGTTGTGCGCGAGCGCAAAATCATTAATAGGCAGAAACCACGCTTCGGGTACGGCCCTGACGGAATGGATAGCGCATCCGACGCTGACAAAATCATTATTACTAAATTCGTCGTTGGCATTTTGCAAAAAGCCTAAGAATTGCGAAACGGTGGGAAAAGCAAACCGGCTTTGTTCCGCAGCGAGTGGCAGGGAAAAGCTGTTCTGGTGGTAGGCGCATTCAAGCAGGCAAAGATTGATGCCGACCTTATTAGCTGCATGAAAAAGAGCTCGGCTCATAGCTAATGGCTCAGAAAAAGATGTTAGATCGTGATGGAGATAATGAAATTCGCCAACATGGGTAAAACCGGCTTCGAGCATTTCGTAATAGGTAAGTTCGGCAATAGCCTGAAACACGTCCTTGGTCATGTTTTTTACTGAAGCGTACATCATGTCGCGCCAGGTCCAAAAATCGCCCCCGGGTGACTTGGGCTCTGCAATCCCTCGGAGCACTCTTTGAAACACGTGGGAATGGCAGTTAACAAAACCCGGCAGGACGGCCTGGTTCTTTAGGCGAATCACCGAAGGCGCATCTTTACCGTCTTGGTCAAATTCAAGGACCCCATCGCTGCCAATACTGATTGAGCCAAAACGGGGGCTGCCATCAAAATCAACATAAAATTCCGGGAGCAGGGCGAGGCTCTGTGACTTTCGACCATTCATATCATCGGCTCCCATCGTCAGCAAAGGTTCTTGTGCCTTACTTTGTGGAACGTTAATTGACAAACCTGAAACATAGTGGCCTGCTGATGTGATTCGGGCAAGTCGCTCGTCCAAGATTTGTGCCAAATAGACATTGGATAAAGCGTTTTGAGAACTCTTAAACTGACACTGTGCGGGTCATTTGCAAATTTGCTGCTCATCATCTTGTGGTTGCTCCCGGTAAATTTTTCTCCGGCCCAGACCATGGCTGGTCGGCCCGGTAAGCCTAAGAAAGAGAAACCGGAAAAACAGATTATCGACCCTCAACTCACCACCCTTTCGGGACAGTTAACCTTCGACAAAGCGACGAAAGAGGCCCTAGAGAGAAGTAAAACTCCTGGCGTATTAAGGGCGAAAGAAGAAGAAGCAGGCACCATTTATCAGATCGAAATTGCTGGTGCAAAGAAAACTGAGACAGACGCCGTTGTCCTCCGCCTAAAAAGCAAGGTAGGCGTTGCGCCCAATTCCGTGGTGATCGGCGAAGACATCGTCGAGATCATGAATATGGGTCTGTTTAGTGATGTGAAGGTTTTGGAGAAAAAATTGCCGAGCGGTGCAATTGTTCTTCGCTATGAATTGTTCGAGCTTCCCACCATTTTTCAAATCAAAATCGCGGGAAACGTCGCGCTGGGCGAAGATGAGATTAAAGAGAGCATTGCAGGTCTAGAAAACTATCACGTCGCCAAACCATCTCGTATTAGGGAGAGTGCGGAGAAAATCCGGGAATTTTATGTGTCGAAGGGTTATTATTTAGCCTCGGTGGAGTTTAAGACAGAAAAGACTTCCGCCATCGACATCAAGAAACGTGAAGAAGAAGGCTTGAATGAAGTTGCCGGTGGAACCGGCATGGAACTTGATACCACCAGTGTGCTAGCCCCGGATTTCGTTGATGTGGTATTCACGATCAAAGAAAACAGCAAGGTAAGAATAAATCGTATTTCCTTTGTGGGAAACAATCATTTAGACGACGATCTCCTAAAAGCCAATTTGCGATCGCAGGAAAATCACGTGCTTTCGGTGGTGACGGATTTCGGTACGTTCCGCAAAGACTATCTCGAGATCGATGCATTGATCTTAGAAAAAATCCTTCATGATCATGGCTTTCTCAAGGCGAAGATTCTTAGCCCGGAAATTAATATTAGCGATGATAAAACCGCCATCGATCTGGAATTCCGCATGATTGAGAATGACCAGTATAAACTCGGCACCGTGACCGTTTCTGGAGATTTGGTGGAAAAAAATGAAGTGATTTATCGCTTGCAGAAAGAGAAGAATCCCGAAGATCCCATGTTTCTCGCCGGGACATTGCGCGGTTTGATTCAACAACAAGAAGGCCAGGTGTTCAACAAGTCCTTGATGGCCGAGGACATTTTGAATATTGCCGAACTCTACCGCGACGATGGATTTGCTTACGTCAACGTTTCACCCATTCCCGAATTTAACGATGCGGAAAAAACCGTCGACATTAAAATCCACATTGAGAGTGGCCCCCGCGTCTATATCGAGCGCATCGATATTGAAGGCAACGAAAAGACCAAAGATGAAGTCATCAGGCGCGAGCTTGTATTGTTCGAAGGCGATCGTTTCTCGTCGAGCTTGCTCAAGCTGAGCGAGCAGAATGTTCAAAGGCTTGGCTATTTTGAAACGGTGGAAGTGACCACTGCCGAGGGCAGCGCGCCGGATAAGATGATCGTCATGATCAAGGTCAAGGAGCAAACTACGGGAAATATTCAGCTGGGCGCTGGTTATGGTACGGGTGGCGAAGGTCTGGTTTTGCGAGGGCAAATCTCTAACCAAAATCTCTTTGGTCGAGGGCAGACGCTGTCGGCAACCGTCAATCTGTCGAGTTATCGGCGCATGTTTGATGTGGCTTTTATCGAGCCCTACATCGGATATGTGTTCGACAATCCACTAAGTTTCGCCTTTACTGCATATAACCGAGACATTTATCTCGGAGAATTCAGCCGCAAATCTTCTGGCGGGGACATTACGCTAGGCTATCCTCTCGGTGGGCCTTTTGTCGAAATCTCGCGCAAATGGAAGCGTGGCGTGCGCCCGAGTCTTCAACCCTATGTCTTGGATTTTGAAGCCTTGACGCTTCTGCTTACCTATACGGCGGAACGCGCAGAAATCAGCGATCCCAGCACATCTGTTCGCCTGTTTGGCCTATATCAAGGCGTCCCGCGTTACACTACGTCCCTTCGTCCGACATTGCGACTTGACCAACGTGACAACCGAATTTTTCCGACCCGCGGTCTCTTCTTTGAATTTAGAACCGAGTTCGCTTCGGGATATTTGGGCGGCTTTGGCCTCGCAAGTTTAGAAAACTACATTCGCAGCAGGAAGAACAACGATACAATTCAGGCTGGCCGGGATTACATGACGCCGAGCGCGGGCGCCAACGAGTTTATCCGTTACGGTACGACGTTACGTTTCTACCACAATTTGGACGATTGGTTTGCGTGGAAGGGCTTGGTGTTTAAAACCAACCTGGAAATCGGTATGCTTAACACCTTCGGTAAGCCCTTGATATTTGAAAATTTCGCATTGGGAGGAAGCAATTCGCTACGTGGCTATGCTTATCGCTCCATTAGTCCCACCGAACGCGCGGGCGCACTATATCCCTTTGACCCGTTGCGGGATGTTAGAGTGGGCGGCAATAAGGAAATTCACGGTTCCTTCGAATTGGAATTTCCGATTTTCAAGTCGTTGAAAATTGGCGGCGTGTTGTTCTTTGACTATGGCAATGTCTTTTCTCACGAAGACAACTTCTTCTTCATCGGCAAAAAATCGGCCGATGCGGCCAAGATCAAGCCCACGGATCCCTTAGGCCTTTACGGCGCATTAGGACTCTATAGTTCGGCAGGCTTCGGCGTGCGCTGGTTAAGTCCCTTGGGCTATTTGCGATTTGAATGGGGCTTTCCGCTTAATATCAGGCCCTTGGGCACGCCTGGCTTGATAGAAAAGGACTCCCCTGTCGTATTCGAGTTTAATATCGGCCCAAGCTTTTAGTTGTTCGCGCTCGTGTCGCCCCGCGGCTTGACCGCGGGGTCCACTGCATGATCGCCTTCGCCTTTTACTGGATACCGCGGTCAAGCCGCGGTGCGACACAATATTTTAAAGTGCTTGCGGCAACAGATCTAAATTATTAACCTTTATTTATATACGGTGCTTTAATTTACCGAATAATTGAGGATTAATATTATGGCAAGAATTATTGTTTTCGGATGGGTTTTTTTGACGTCAGTCTCTGTTTTTGCTCAAGAAGATAACAGTGCTTTATGTTCTATATTAAGACTAAAGTATGGTAAATATGTGTTTATTCATGATGGATTTAAGAAAATAAGCTCCAATATAGAAACGCTGTTAGAAGAATACGGCATCAATAAGAGATTGTTTTTACGGGAAGACAAGAAGGCGATACAAGATATTGGCAATTACTTTGCTGATAGAGCCCAAGATACCTGGAAGTCTTCATGTAATATAGAAGCGACATTCAAAGCGGCAGTGAAAGGAGCCATCGTGGAAGGCAAAGAGACAGTTCAAACACCAGCAAGCGAAAAGCTACGACAAGCGTTGAACGCTGCATTTAGTGCGCTATCCAAGCTAGCGGCACAGCATGCGCTCGACCCTGTTGAATTTGAGGAGTCTCAAAGTCTGGTAGCGCTGACCGAAGGGCTAAAAAAATTACAGGCGTTGGAAAAGCTATATAAAGCGATGAGATCAGAGCTTGAGGATTATCCTTCATTAGCCATCCTCGCTAACATAGAAGGGAATCTTAAATTTGAAATTTGCAACCGTCAGACCGTGATGCAACCATCGATTTGTTTGGCACCATAAGGGCTTCCTTGCTCGGTATTTTCTGCTAGCTGATAGGAGCTTTTGCGCTATCAGCGCGCAGAGAATTTCCGCATGTAAGGAGGCATTTTGCCAGTCTTGATCAAAAATGTCCGTGTGATCGATTGTGCTGCGAAGATTGACGTCTGTGACGACGTAGAGATCTCCGGAGGAAGCGTCGAAATTTCGCCAAAGAAACCCGACAAGGCAAGGGTGATCGATGGTCGTGATTTGTTGCTCATTCCTGGGCTTATCGACCTTCATGTTCATTTTCGCGAACCAGGCTTCGTTCACAAAGAGGACATCCGAACTGGCATACGCGCTGCGCTTGCTGGTGGCGTGACGTCGGTATTGGTTATGCCGAATACCAAGCCTTCACTCGATTCGTATAAACGGGTGGTGTATCAGCTAAAACGCGCTTCATCGGTGCCGGATTTCGATCTCATGGTAGCTGGTGCCGCAAGTATCGGTCTCTTGGGCGAGATGCCCACCGATATGAGCCAGCTGAGTAGAGCTTTCGTCAAGGCGGTGACCGATGATGGTCGCCCCATAATGGATGATGCTGTGCTCGACGCCATTTTGCGAAAATGTCGCCGTCACCGCATGGTATTTATGCAGCATGCCGAGGATCTCGAAATCAGCCACGGCGCGCCCATGAATGAAGGCAAGGTGAGCAAAAAATTAGGCTTTCGCGGACAACACACCATGGCTGAGGCCAGTCTCATCGCGCGAGATATTCATTTTGCGCATAGGCTCAATGCGCGATATCATGTACTCCATTTATCCTGTGCGGCAAGCTTGGAATTAGTAAGAAAAGCCAAGAGGGATGGGGTTGCGATTACTTGCGAGGTTACTCCACATCATCTGTTGTTGGATGAATGTCATGTGGGCCAGGGCGATACATGCAAGAAGATGAATCCACCTTTAAGAACCAGGGATGATGTACGAGCCCTGGTGCGAGGTTTAGAAGACGGAAGTATTGATGCTGTGGCTAGCGACCATGCGCCCCATAGCGCCCGGGAAAAGAACCTACCCTTTGCCGATGCGCCCTTTGGTGTTGTTGGTTTAGAGTCTGCCATTTTGGTGCTTCTCACCTTGGTTAAGCAGGAAGGCCTGTCTCTCAGAAGAGCGATTGAATCGATGACCGTTGGTCCGGCAAGAGTTCTTGGTGAGGAGCTTAGGCTTGGCACCATGTTTGGTGACCACGCGGTGAAAAATGCAGTGCTTATCGATCCGAATCATGTGGGAATTTTTAGTACAAGAAATCTGGCTGGCCGATCGAAGAACAGCCCATTCATCGGTATGGAGCTTCATGGTAAGGTGCGTGCAACATTTCTCAATGGAAAAATGGTTTGCATGGAGTAATTGATGGCATCGGTTCGACTTACCAAGAAAGGCTACACGCGACTTAAATCTGAATTTGATTTTTTAAGCCAAAAAGAGCGGCCAAAGATTGTTCAGGGCGTGGCAACGGCGGCCGCAGAAGGCGATCGTTCGGAGAATGCCGAATATATTTATGGCAAGAAAAAGTTGCGTGAAATCGACAAGCGCCTGCAGTATTTATCGCGGCTCCTAAAAAACCCGGAAATCATCGACACGAAAATGGTCAATTGCGACAGGGTCAATTTTGGCACCAGGGTCACGGTGCTCGATGATGATGGCAATCAAAAGACCTGGACCATAGTGGGAGAAAGCGAGGCCGATTATAAAGAAAACACCATCAGTGCCATGGCGCCTGTGGCCCTCGCTCTTTTGGGAAAGCAAATCGGAGACGTGGTGGAAGTAGAGCGCAAAATAGGCCCTGCGTCCTATGAAATCCTTGACATTGCCGTGGGCGAAATAGACTAGTCGGGGCATAAGCCACAACTAAGTGAATCACTTAGCCATGTCCTACACCCCGTTGGGGGGCATTCCCAATTTGGTGATCAGGAATATTTGCAAGGTCGTAAAAAGCCATGGGCTCTCGCAAAATGTGTCGCACCAACAACTACATTTTCCGACCTAGTTAGCGATCACGCGCCCCCTCCGCATCACCTGATCCACCACCCACACGATTTTTTGGATAAAAATATGACCCACAATCTCGTCAGGTTTATTTGCTCACGAGAGGATATCTATCTGGATTTGCAATTCTGTCTAAATCGAGGTCTATATCGAGTTCGGGCCAATGAAAATGGTCTTTGTGTTCGCAAACGATATTACAGATTTGTTGGATGGTTGCCTGGCGAAACCAGGGAAACTTTTCGAATGATAGGAAAAACTCACGGTTGTCAGCATAAATCCAAAAACCAAAAGGACTTAAATTTACTACCTCAACGGCTTTGGAAATGTTTTTTCCACGCTTTTGTAAATTCGGACGCATGATCTTCAACAAGCTCCTGTAGTTCCTTAAGTTGCCGTTTTGATAGCCCTTCATGATCTGCCAGAGCGATCACGGGTTCGAGCCAAAATTTCGCTTCGCCATCTGGCGATGAAATATGTACATGCATCCTTTCTTCTTCTCGCGAAAAGAAGAAAAAACGATAACCTTTATGCCGTAGAATAGTCGGGCTCACAGTTTTTATCCTCACCTCAACAAATAGCCAACCTAATAATGAAAGGCAAGGTTCTGGATATTGACCGATTTTCGATGCGTTTTTCGCGCCTCGCGCAAAGGGCGAAGCGTAGTAGATCGCCCTTTGAAGAAGGTTGTCGTTTTACCAATCGTAGTCGAGCAAGGGTCCGTCTTCGTCATCGCTTACGTACATGTCGGCGTAGGCGTAAAAGGGATGGACGTAGTCAATCACTGAGTAGAAGGGGTTGACTGGGATTTCTATTGGCACGGGTTCCAGGAAATAATCGTAGAGCGGGTAAGGATCCCATGGTACCATGGCGCCAATTCTTCGGAAGTAGAAAAAGTAGGAAGGGTCGTCTTCGGAAAGATTAAGATCGTCTTTCTTTTTCTCGCTCACTTTTTTACCTGATACCGGAGTTTCAATGTTGAGTGTCTCATCTTGATACGTGGCTGGATCTTGTTCGCAGCCTGAAAACAGCATCACCAAAATAAATGCCGCCAAGGCCATAACGGTCCTATGCGTTAGTGTCATTTTTGCCCCCTGATCATCGAACGACACGATGTGTGACTGTGCCGTTCTTTGCCCACCATGTAACGATTCACCAACCCGTGAGCACACCTTTGCCGCGAAGGTGATCCAAGAAAAATATAAAATGCAAGAGTTCAAAATTATCATCCTCGGGCAACCTTTTGTCATCCTCGGGCTTGACCCGAGGATCCCGGCGATACGCCATTTCGTGGGTCCTCGGGTCAAGCCCGAGGATGACATAAGGATTTTCGAGAATGACATTTCTTGAAGATATTGTTTTCCCGATTAACGGTCCGGGGAATAGAGAAAGGGTGGGAAGCCCACTCGGCTTGGCAGTTCACCATACTTGCCGATTAAATGGGCCAGGTAGGGTGGCACGCTTCCATCATTAAAGAACGGACTCTGGGCATAGGCCAAGGGAGCTCGTGCCGGAGAAATGGGATAGTCGATAGCCAATTCTGCTGATGCGTCTGGGCCTACATCACCTGGCCCCATCTCGATCATGAGCGCGTCGAGTGTGTCCACTGGCTCATCCATTTGGTCTCCCACTGGCGTCTCAGGTCTTGCTGGTCGTTCCACTTCAATAATGATTTTGTTTGGCGAATTGTTGTCCGCTACGATCTGAGCCCGCTCCGTAGGCTGTTCATATTCGCTTTGACAGCCGACCCAGCTGACCGCTCCGACGCTTAATGCCAAAAATGGCAACCCGAGTTTTACGAGATTTTTCATAATGCCCCCAAAAGTGTTGATGACCAAAGCGTCACGTACACTACCGGGAAATGTAGCTACTCGTGGTGAAAGAGGCACAGGTGATCAACAAAAATGCCCGGGATAAAATGGCCCCGGGCATGAAAGCGCTGCGCAAATAAATCTATGGCTTTGTTGAGCGGGTGCGGGTGCGTTGCGCTACGTGGCCATGGCCGCTCCGGTGCTTGCAGTTGTTGTGATCGCAATTGTCATGATCGTGATGGTGGTCATCATCTCGATCGCGATCGCAGTCGCGGTTTCGATCGCAGCCATTATTGTTGTTTCGATCGCAATCGTTGTCGTCATCGCAACAACAATCATCATCCCAATCTTCTCCATCCCAATCATCGAAGCCATCGTCACCAATCAAAATGTCTGCAGCAAAAAATGGATAAGCCGGACCCCAGATTGGTGCGGGCAAGACCGGCACCGGTACTACTGGTGCGGGTATTACTGGCGCCACCCATCCGGCCGGACCAAAAGGCACGTCGCCTCCGGCAAACGCTCCGGCACCATAGAGCCCACCGTAAATGCCGGCGTTAGCAAAACCTGCTGCGCCATAGGCACCGCCTAAGCCTCCACCGAGGCCAGGGCCACCACCAAATCCGCCACCGACGCCGGGTCCGCCACCAAATCCGCC
>DASPVU010000198.1:0-2380 GCA_035622215.1 Myxococcota bacterium
GAGATGCGAAAGTTCTTTACTTAAGCCGGAAAGCATGATGGTTAAACCATCGGCGGGCTCGGTAATTTCGTCAGAGCAACTCTTTTCACAATTTTGCGATAATAGGGTTAGTCACGAGGAGGGAACTATACTATGCCCGAAATCAATAGACTTAGCTCAAATGGTTCTTTAAGAATAAATACTCGGTCCAATCAACCACGAACATCTTCTAATCGCACCTTTCAGGAACAGTTTCGTGCCGGGCTCAAAAGCGGCATCGATTTGACCAACAGCGCCTTTCGGCAAGTCGCCAAACCCATTCCAGGATCGGCGGCCCTTTCCGCTACCATATCCGATGCAGCGAGAAGCCTAAATGGCGGCAGCAAGCTTGATAGTTTTTCGTCTTCAGCGACAAACCCGGGCGATGGCGATATTAACTCTCTGCAAGATGAAATGGTGCAAAACAATCAGGATTTGCTCGAGAAGCAAGTGCACGTGGCACAAATCACGACGACATACAATGCGCGGTCCAATATCGTAAAAGCCATGTTTGATACGCTGAAGAACATCGGCTCAAATATTCGCTAGAGCCAGCTCCAGCCGGTATTGCTGGACGAGATTTGGTTGTCTAGCAGAAAGTCGACGGAGGAAGCAATGCTCATACACCGTAGTTCACATCAAGGAAGTCCCAGAACCGAGACCACCTCTAATTCTCCCCCATCAGTACGAAGCAAAAATACCGCCGAACCGGTGAGGGGTCAATTGAGCAAAAATGCATTGGTCTCGCGGGATTTTTTGTTGACCTTGGCTGACGATTATAGAAGCGGCCGCATTGATGGCAAAGAAGCAAACAGCCGGTTTATTAACGCTGTGGTAGATAATTCCCTCGACAAAAAACTAAGCGACAATGACAAGAAACGGCTTATCGAAGACATTACGGATTTCTTTTCCCAGGATCAGAACTTTTTGCACGATTTAGAAAAAAACCTTAATCGTTTGACCTGATCTTTTTTCGACAAAAGGGAAGATTGCTTAAAAAACAGGCGTTGTTACCGAGCACGGTGAAGGCGCGAATTGTCGCGTCATCCTTGAATGAGTTATTCATGAACAGAACGCTGTCGCATAATGATCTTGTCAAGCAGTATTCCGATTACGTGGTGCGCATCGCTAAACAAATAAAGAGGTCACTTTCACCTAATATCGAAACCGATGATCTGGTCGGCTACGGCATGACCGGTTTAATTGAAGCAGCCGAGCGCTTTGATCCTAAAATGGGCGCCAATTTTTCTACCTTCTCCTATTATCGCATTCGCGGCGCCATCTACGATGGGCTCAGAGTCATGGGTTCTCTAAGCAGGACTGAGTACCGTAGGCAACGCTTTGACGAGCGGGCATCAACCTACATGGAAGGCCAGATGACTCACTCCGTCGTGGGAGAAAAGCCAAAAGGCTCCGCCGAAGACGAACTGCACAACATGGCTAAAAAGGTCCAGCGTATTGTCAGCATTTACGTAACGACCCTCGACGAGAAGGACCTTAATTCGCTGGCTGATGAAGATGCAGAGGACAGCTCAGATCGACTGGCTCGCCTAGAACTTTATGAAAAAATGCGAGCCGCTATTGGCAAGCTATCAAAGAGCGACCAAGAAATTATCAATGCCTACTATTTTGAAAACCAGAGTCTCGAAGAGGTGGGCAAACGCCTTGGATTGTCAAAATCTTGGACATGTCGCAAGCATGCGCGAGCCATGGAAAAACTAAGCGATTTGTTTTTCGATTTGATCAAAGATCCCAAGCCTACACAACTTCCCGCCGGAGGCCCCGATAATTGCAGCAGGCGAGAGGTGGCACATGGACGTGAGCAAAATTATTCTCGGGGCAAAGCCCATACGACCTGAGGCAATGCATTCCCAGGCGGGCGCTTTTAAGGCGGTGCTCGAAGAGAAACGGGCCAAACTTAGCGCGGTGAAAGAGAAACTTCCCCTTCCGTCTCCCGAAAAAACCACTAGCACTTGGCAAAATGCCGTGAACGAGATGATCGATAACCATGAGATGGCTACCAAATCCGTCAAAACCTTTATGACCAGAACCGACTACACTCCGGAAAAACTGCTGGCCATCCAATACAAAACCGGTCTTCTTTTCCTGCGCGAGCAGATGTTCTCTAAAACCGCCGAGCTCTGCGCCAACACTTTTAAAAATTTCACGCAGATGCAGGTTTAGGCGCCATTTTCGGTTTCTTGGCCCTCTCCACCCTCTCCACCCTCTCCCTGTATCCCTCTCCCGCACGCGGGAGAGGGAGGTGCTGGCGCGCGGGGGATGAGGGAGGTGCTGGCGCGCGGGAGAGGGGGGTGCCGGCGCGGGGGGGCCAACCAATTAGCCAAATGGAAAAAAGTGGTTA
>DASPVU010000199.1:0-10274 GCA_035622215.1 Myxococcota bacterium
AACATTATTAACTTTACAATTGCCGCCTAGCGCCACAGTACTTTGAGGACATTGATAGCGTGTTTGGTCAATTTTCTGGCAGTTAGGAACGTCGCTTATGGCAGTCTTTGCACCGACAAATAACACTATAATAGTACCGCAAGCGACATTTAGTTTAAGATAAATCATGTTCTATCTCACTGTTTATATAATTAATTATCATTTATTAAATGGTAACAAGAACGCATTTTTCATGCAGCAAAATTAAAGACCGTTTTGGTTTATTTTGCTTCCGTGGTAGTGGATGATTTTTTGCGCATAATCTCCTCCCAGAACCGCTCGCAACAGATCACATGCAAGCAAGGCTCAGCGCTGTTAAATTCGCAAAGACACAAATTAAATTTCATTTGAAATTCGGGACTTGAAATGAAAAATCTCATGGCACTGATTTGCCTTCTTTGTCTTATCGTGAGCTCAGCAGGGCGCGCTAAAATGAGTGACGACGATTGGATACAGAAATTTGGTGAGTTCGTTAAGCAAAAAGTTCCCGGTTTTTGTAAGGCCGGCGGAGGCTTAAGAGGCAACCAAGGAGCTCTGTGCAGCATGGCAGAAGGAGCGGTTCTTGCCCTGGCCCTATGCTTTGACGAATCCGGTTTTGCACCGCGAGCGGTTTCAAATAGTAAGAGCATCCCTTCTTCCAAAGAAGCAGGTTCTTACTGTTATCAAAAACTTCAACCGCTTTATGAGCAAGATATCACAAGAGTTTTCAAAAATGCCCAAGAAGCTGTCAAAGAGGCGAAGGCTTACATAAGAAGTGTGCCCCCCAGATTTTGTGCATTTATCGGATCCAATCTTCCCATTACCGCGAATGAATGCGGTAGTGCTGTATCTCGGATTGGTCCTTAGCGACCGCTACATCGCTGTTCCACCGCGACAGCAGCAGGGCCGCAATGCCAATAAAATTGGAGGGCCCAAATAAAAAAATTAGTTGGCGTTCATGTCTTCGAGCTTGGTGACATCAGCAGACAGCTTCTTCAGTAAGGCTTCTCTTAGCTTGGACTTCTTTGCTGCACCTGTAACATCATCCCCAAAATCCTTGGCGGGATATTCGTTTTTAAACTGAAGGACATAAGGAAATTCATAAAGCTTATCAACGTAAAGCTCTAACTTTGTCAAAATACGCTCAGCTTCCTTCTTAACGACATCGCAATTGCTGATCACGTTGTCTTCGCTGCTCGCGGAGCTTTTGGCATTATCGCCTGTGGTGTCAGATGAGACACTGGCGCTGTCCACATTATTAGATCTGCGACCTAGATTTTCATAATAAAAATAATCTGCAAAGGCAGTGATAAATTGCTCACCAATGTCTTCTTTGGTCAAATCTTTGAAGCTAATTGCCGACCCACGATCTAGATTGGCAATTATCTGCAAATAGTCCTCGAGCACTTCATTATTATTCAACTGCGGAAATTGTATCCCAACATCAAAATGCCGTCCCCATAACAGCGCGCCCGCGATCAAACGCAATCTCTTCTTACTTCCCTGGATCTGGTTCTTGACAAAAAATTCCCTAAAACCTCGGTGAATTGTGGGTGTCTCGCCACCGCTTAGCCACCCTCCGAGGGACCGGACGCCATTAAAAAAAACTTCCAAATTGTTGTAGCAGATCTCGGTAAGACCACTCGATTTTCCCTGAACCGCCTTAGCATCTTTATAAAAGAGATCTACTATTTGCGTTGCTTCATCCTTGTTTCGCCTACCGAAATCTGCCGCGGTCCGCATGGCCGAGCCAACCGCTCTACAACCGGAACTAACCACGCCATAAGCCGAAGTCAAAAAACCACCCGATTCCGATGCTGACGCATTTTTTTCCGCAGGCTCGCATGCGAGATAGGGCCTTATATATTCGAGAAACCCGTGGACATTCGGCAACGCCTTTTTTAAATCAAGCCCTTCTCTGATTTTATATTCAACATCCGCCGCAAAGCTGACGTTAACCGTTAATAATGATAGCAGCAATCCGCTTGCAATTTTATTCATAAAACTTCCTGTTATAAATGTTATAGTTCAACGCAATACTTATATAGTTCATTTTTTATATATTCTTTTGCGCCTGGCAGGCCTTTAGGATTAGAATCATATGCCTTGGCAACACTGCTCTTTAGCTCGTCTGGATACTGGTTCTTTTGATAGCCGTCACAAAAATTCTCTTTCTTATTAACGAGTAGGGCTACTTGGCCGATGGCGTATTGCAATTCGGTGTCGCTGCCACGAAGTATTCGGCTCAAATCGTGATTGCGCAATTTTAGCTCGTTTATCACTTCAAGGTAAACATCGTAGGCTGGCTCAATATTCAGCAGACCCAAGGCTATGGCCAGATCGCTTTTGCGTAGATTCAAATGAGCGCCGTTTTCGACGATGTATTCGACCAAAAGATTGCTTTTGGTGGCTTCTGGATTTACGTAAAACATGTTTTTGGAAACCCAGCGCAGGGAGTTACCCACATTGCGGCTCATCCATGACCAGCTGGATTGGCCGATCTGAAAGCCGGTCTGATATTCAGCCAAGCTACGCGCAGCGTTCTTTACTTTTTGGTAGTCTTCACGACGGATCATGTCGCCAAATTCATAAAGCTTTGAGCCAACCCATTGAAACGTGCTGGATGGCTTTTCGCTTTTTTCGCTCTTTGCGCCCGCCGCATCTTTTGGCAGATGCTCGTCGACATACCGGACCATCAACTTGGCGCGCTCGTAGCTCGCGTCATAGTTGGCAAAACCCAAAGTCGACGCCATGGCGACGACAAGATAAAACGAAATGTTAAGTGTGCGATTCATTTTGATTGACCTACTATTATTAAGAATTGATCGATCTATAACTCTACTAGTTCTATCTAATATTTCACTGATTCCAGTAAGTCAATCTGGTATTTTTAGAGCCCCTTGCGCTTGAGCCGGTAGGCGTGTTTAAGAAACATATCTCTTGACCAATCGGATTGCATATCACTAATCGATGAAACGATGCCACCCACGGGCACTAAATGATGGCCTTGCTCATAGGCCCCCAGCCATTTGCCGAATTTCATGGAGTCGAGCGACACGATGCCATCGTTTATTTCGCCCTCATCAAAGACCCGGATGGTTTTGCTAATGAGGATTTTCCTAAATAAATCGCAGCGCTTATGGTTTTCCACGCCATAACTGCCCCAGGAATAAAGCCGTATACCCTTGTATCGGGAACTTCCCCCCTCATGATCGGCATTGATGACACCGGTTGGATGATCTCGGTTATACCGCGCGAGGGCCAGGGTCGTAAGGCTGTGTAAAGATTGGTAGGCGTCTTGCCAATGTAGCTCACCGCACAGGGTTCCAATAAGATAGCCTAACAAATTACCGGCAAAGAGCGACAGCGGCCCCAAGTGGGTGTGATTACTGGTAAATCTCTCAAGATAATCGGCTATCTTCGAGCCGCGATGCGGCGTGCCGATGGTGGTGACTGACGCCACCATGTGAGGATAGTTTTCCAGCACATAACGTGCATCCAGGCCGCCAAGACTGTGGCCTATCAGGTTATATTTATCGTAACCCAAGCGGAGCAATTGCTGATGAAGCTGCTCGCCCCGCTCGGAGAAAGTGTGGATCTGGCTGACCTTGGCCACATAAACCGTCGCACCATGATTCGTTAAGAGCTCAGGTATATCCCCAAAATAACGAGCGAAACAAAGTATCCGATCAGAAAATCCATAGAGTCCATGAATCAATACTATCGGGTATTTCGTATCCGCCGCGTTAAGAAGATTGGCGAAGCAGTAAATTTGGCAGCAGAGCAGAAAGAGCAAAGTTTTCTTGAGGTTTGTCATTGATATCCGGGCGGTCCGTTGGTTGTGACATCAAGCAGTTATATCTACATGCAAGAAATTTTGGCGTGTCTAAAGAATTGGCACGATTTCGGTTTGAGTCGGGCTCATTTTGCGGAGGGTCTGAAATAAGTTGGCGTCGAGTTGGTCAATGTTTAAAGCAATGTCGAGCAGCTCCTTATAGAAGGGATCGCCGAGCGTCTCGTCGTTGATCTCTGCCAATCGCTTGAGAAATTTGGTTTCGCGGTCGTCCCACTCATGAAGCAGGCGATCTATTTTTGCTTCTTCGCGGACAATATCGAAGAGCCCTACTCTTGGATGAAATTTGTGTAAGAGCGTTAAGCCTGCGTGAAGCGCAGTGACATCCCCCCGTAACGATTCGATACTTAGGGTTGAACGCATATCCAAACTATTAGCAAAATAGTCCAGGCCTTGCAATAAATCGAAAGATCGCGACACATTGAGGTCGCGATCCAAAACGGCCTCGATATGCGAAATCCGATCGTGAACGGCTTCACGCAATGACGAAGCATGCATCAGCATGACCTTTAACAGCTTTTCGTTATCGTTGAGCAAGCCGAAGAAGGAGCGGGCGACAGCTTGAATCTTCATGGGCTTCGCTTCTTGGCACAGAATCTTTGTTTTATTCAAAAAATCGAGGGCCAAAACAATTTCGCCCTCGGTCAAGCGATACTTATCGTAAGCGGGATTATTTTTTAGATGCTTAAGCCACCGGCCCCATGCTTCTGACGCAGTGCCCGCCTTGAGGAGGGCCAATAGCATATGGCGATAGGGGGCTTTGTTGGTGAGTAAGGTCTCGCGCGATATTTCAGTTTGATAGGCCTCTAAACAATCTGCCATTAACGCTTTGGTCATGAAGACGCATACAACCAAGGCAATGAGCAATCCGAACGACCTTCTCATAATCGGGCCTCTTTACTAGCAGCAAATCCTGACGCGGGATTGTTGCATAGACCTCGATCCTCGTCATGGCGAGCGAAGCGCGGCCATCCAGAACATATTGCCAATTTGCTGGATGGCCACGCCGCAATGCGGCTCGCCATGACGATGAGGCGGTCCACGCAACTTCCCGAGGCCAACAGCTAGAAAACTATTTCTACTCCGTAAATACGCGTTGCTTAATGCACTTTGAACCGGCGGGGAATGAAGCGCTTTTCTCGTTTGGTTTCGAGCAAGAGTGTCTCAAGAATAACGGCAATTTCTTTTGGTCTAAATGGTTTCTTTAATATGGCTGAGTCGTTGTCAAACGGCACGGTATGACTGCCGGCGCTAAACAAAATAACCGGGACATTGATGCCCATTTTCCTGAGTTCGCGCATGGTCCCTTCACCATCTAATTTGGGAATATCAAGATCGAGCAGAATAACGTCAGGATGCGTCATACAGGCAAGATCAATGCACTCAAACGCGTTAGTCGCCTGGTCGGTATGAAAACCCACTGATGAAAGGTAGTCATGAAGGGCACTGCCAATGCGGGAGTCTTGATCACAAATAAGAACTCTCGGCTTGAACTTTTCGTTCGTATATCTACCAACCTTCCACATGGCGCGCCCCCAGTCTTTTTTGACCGGGCCAGGTTTAACGTTAGGCTCAGGGCAATTCAGGTGCTTTTTGCCATCAAATCGAGCAAATTTTTAAAAATCAACAACAAGGCTTGTATTTTTTATTAGGCCCCGAGATCTTGCGCTGCCCCTGCCGGGTCACACCATGTGGGTCTAAGTCGCATACTCCAAGAAGCTGTAATTCACGCTGTGCCGTGAGTCACCCGCGTAAAAGCTTCGATGGACTTCATGAAACCCGTTAAATTCAGGAAAATACGTATCGCCAACGATCTGAGCATGCAAAAGCGTCAGGAAGATCCTTTGGCACTCAGGTAAAAAGAGGCGAAAGATTTCTTCGCCGCCGATGACCATGAGCTCATCTATACCACTTCGGAGCACCTCTTCCTTGGAGCGAAAAACCCGCACCTGTGGATCGCTGACTTGTGCCTTCTTGCTGAGCACCAAATTGTTGCGGCCTGACAGCGGCGCCTTAAGCGAATCAAAGGTCCGCCGGCCCATCAGAACGTGCTTGCCCAAGGTCAGCGCCCTAAAGCGTTTTAAATCGTTGGGTAGATGCCATGGCAGTTGACCATCCTTCCCTATTACACGATTTTCACTCATAGCGACGACAAAACTAACTTTCATATAAATACACAACCTAAATAACCGCGACTGACTTGATATGACAGGCTTTGTGTCGTACCGCGGCTTGACCGCGGTATCCAGTAATAACCGGAGCCGATCTTATGCTGGACCCCGCGCCCCGGCGAAGGCCGGGGCCTGGGGCGACACGGGTGCGGGAGCACTTACACACTAAACTGCGACCCTGGCCTTGATGTGAGGATGGGCCTGATAATTCTCCACGGTTATATCGGAAATACGAAAATCATCAATCTTATTGATCAAGGGATTAAGCCTTAAAGTGGGCATAGGCAAGGGCTCCCGGGCCAGTTGGCATTTTGCTTGTTCAATATGGTTTAAATATAGATGGGCATCGCCAAGGGTATGGACAAATTCGCCCCGCCTAAGATTGGTCACCTGCGCCATCATGCAAGTTAGCAACGCATAGGAGGCAATATTGAAGGGAAGCCCCAAGAAAACGTCTCCTGAGCGCTGATAGAGCTGGCATGACAAGGCCCCATCGGCCACATAGAATTGCATGAGGCAATGACATGGCGGCAATGCCATCTGATCCAAATATCCCACATTCCACGCGCTGATAATCATGCGCCTTGAATGGGGATTGGTCTTGATCTCGTTAATGACTTGATCAATTTGGTCTACCCTACCCTCACTGTGAGGCCACGACCGCCACTGGGCGCCGTATATCGGCCCCAGATCGCCATTTTCATCAGCCCATTCGTCCCAAATTCTCACATGGTTTTCGCGCAGGTATTTAACGTTGGTGTCACCCTGTAAAAACCAAATCAACTCGTGAATAATGGACGGTAAATGCAACTTCTTGGTCGTGACCAGGGGAAAGCGCTCCAAGCTAAAACGCATCTGATAACCGAAGACACTGATGATGCCGGTATTAGTGCGATCAGTCTTTCTCACACCATGGCGCAAAACATGCTCGATTAAATCCAAATATTGTCGCATCTAGTTACCTTACGAATGAGCCACTTTCCGCTTGCTGAGAACGATGATCATAACCAAGGCCAGAAGCGACATGACAATAGAAATAAACTGGCTGGTAGATAAAACATTATCGATGACAAAACCACGGGCGGTATCGCCGCGGAAGGTTTCCGTAATCGATCGCATGATGGAATAAAGGATCAGATAGGTTAGGGCCAGCTGCCCATGAGCTCGCTTAACCGGAATCAAGAACATCAAAATAAAGAAAATGGCAATATTGGCCAAGGATTCAATAATCTGCACGGGAAACAAGGGCATGGTAGTGCCCAAACTTTGCATGAGTTCAAGGACCTGTCCTTTGGCTTGATTAAACAGGGAGCCGTAGGCGATGGAGCCTTCGGGAAAGGCGATGGCAAAGGGAGTATCCGCAATCACCTTGCCCGCATGATCGATATGATAGGTCGCATAGCCATAGCAACAACCGCCTGCAACACAGCCAATGCGGCCGACCGCATGACCTAAAGCCAGGCCAGGCGCACAGTAATCGGCCATTTCAGCCAGCGGAATTTTGCGGTTACGACAAAAGAGCACCAAGGCAATTGCCCCACCCACAACGCCGCCCCAAAACACGAAGCCGCCCTTCCACACGGCTAAGAGCGTGGGTATGGAAATGCCGGTGCCGGGAATCTCGGTAAACGGACTTTCTACAAAATAATAATGGGCTTCGACAATGATAAAGAGAATCCGAGCGCCTATTAGCGCTCCCACCAAAGCCCAAAAACCAAAATCAAGAATGTCTTCATGATAAATGCCTACGAGTTTGGCCTGCCGGAAGGCAACATACATGCCCACCAAAAGCCCTGTGACATAAAGTGCACCGTAGGTATGCACAGGCAAATTGACAAAAGGAATAGTAAAAAGTTCTGGCAACACAGGCTGTCTCCCTACTCAACACGTACTTGATAGACTAGCGCTATTTTACGTATGAAAAAACCGCTGATACCACAAAATACGGCCCCGTGCAGGATGGCGATTATCCCAGGCGCGTCGGATGGCGTGGGGCCCGAATTATTGCTCAAGGCTTTGACTAATTTGTGTGAGGCCAATGTGGAGTTTCTATGGTGCGGTGATAAGGCCAGCCTGCAATTGGCTTCTGACCGTGCGCGCATCGCCATCGATTTTTTCGATAGTAATAAGGCAAAACTTGACAAGGGGCCAATATTGCAGTTTTTTGATGAAGCATTTGGCGCATCGGTGTTAGAAGCACAGGCCAACTTCATCAAAAAGGGCGTAACACTCGCAAAAAACCATCAGGTGGATGCGCTGGTCACCGGGCCCATCGACAAGGCCTGCCTCAGATATCTCGACGATGGCAACGATCACGGTCAAACCGAATATTTTTCTCGGCATCTGGCGGCGCCGGCTCACCATAGACCCTTAATGGCATTTATGGGGGGGCCGTTTCTTATGAGCTTGGTTACGACTCATGTGCCATTGAGATCGGTAGCTCATGAAATCCACGGTGACGTGCTGCTTAAGCACATAGAATCGGTCGCCGCCATGAGCGCGCCGATTGTCGGCAAAGAGCCTAACGAATTGCGTATTGCCGTGCTCGGACTTAATCCCCATGCCGGAGAGGGAGGATTAATCGGCGAAGAAGAACAAGAAATAATGCTGCCGACGATAAAAAAAGCCCAAGACAAAGGCCTGAAGGTGTCTGCCCCTCTCCCCGCCGATGGTTTTTTTGCCTATTTTCATCGCATGGATAAAGATTTTCTACCCGATATCGTGATCGCCATGTATCATGACCAAGGATTAATCCCCTACAAATTGCTTGCTCAAGGGTGCGCGGTAAATGTGACCTTAGGCCTAACCATCCCACGCGTAAGTCCAGCGCATGGAACCGCTTCCAACCTAACCGGCAAAAACCTCGCCTGCCCCAAATCCACCCAAAATGCCCTTGAAACTGCCCTATTGCTTTCTCGCCTCCGAATGAAACCTTGACGCTCAAGCAATATGTAAAGGAGTACTTTATGCGAGCATGTCTATGGGTATTGTTTTGTTGGACGAGTTTTTCAGTCGTTGCCGATCCCGGAGAATCTTTATCAATTGACAAAGCAAAAGTGCCAAATGACAAAACCGTATTGGTTCAAAATGACGATAGAGTACGCTTCGGGGATATAGCCACATCAATGGGTTCACAACTATACGTCAGAGTTAACAAAATATCTAAAAGCACAATGATTCCTGGCTATCTTGAGGTACCATTTCCTAACGCCAGTTTTGCTTCTAAGGCGCTTGGGTTAGAACACCTGACCATAGAAAAGGCAACACCGATCGAGCTCAAGATCATTGCGCCTTGCAAGGCCAGTGATGTTCGAACCCGTTTGCTCAATATGGGACTCGCGATTAAGGTCTCTGGTTCAGTAGCGACCATACAGAAACACGATCTGGTAACTCCATCGGAAATTACCAAAGCCATATCACGCATATTCAATGTGCCTCTTGAAAGACTGAAACCACCTGTCGATAGCGCAGATGGCTTCATTCATATAAATTTGATGGATGGCTCCTTCGACAAAAACCAAATCGAATCCGGTTTTCTGCGCATGGCTCGCGAGGACTTTGTCGATACCACCGCAATAGACCATCAAGACCAAACCGAGCCCGAACTCATGGACATCAAAGGCCTGCATGCTGTAATGCGGTGTCAAGACAGCTAGCATCCATAATCACTCCCCATCGTCATGGCGAGCCGGCATTGCTGCGTGGACCCTACCCCTCGTCATGGCGAGCCGCATAGCGGCGTGGCCATCCAGTAATTGGCGTATAGACTTCTACTGGATGGCCACGCTCCGCTCGCCATGACGATACAAAAAGATAGGTCGGCGCAACAATGCCGGCTCGCCATGACGATGGGGAGTAAGAGGATGACAGCGTCAACGCTCTAGCTGGCCGTCGACTTTACTTAGCACCACACGGTCAAAGGTTTTGGTGAAGGCGTCGCGTAGGAGGGGTACGCACTGGTAGATCTTGGGGATGAAGATGCGTGGCTTTTTTGCCTTCCAGGCGGAGACGATCTGGGCTGCACAATCATCAGCCGTGGTGGCCGACTTGCCGTGGCTTTTTTTGACGCGGATGGCGCCGCTCCCATCGCTACTCAAGGCGTGGGAGCGTAACTCCGTACCGGAAATCCATGACGGCAAGGCTAAAAGGAAATGCACGTCGGGCTCTTCTAGCCGGACACTCTCAATTAAGCCATTCACCGCATATTTCGATGCCACGTAGCCCGTGTGATA
>DASPVU010000200.1:0-3151 GCA_035622215.1 Myxococcota bacterium
GATTTTTCAGACCTTCGAACCCTGCGGCATCAAAAATTTAGCCGTCACTTCCGCGAAGGACCATACCCCGCTAACTCTGCCATTGACAGATTACATGGAGCGGCTGCTCCATCACTTCGTGCAGGCATTGAAGCGTCACTGGGCTTGATAAAAATCGGAATCAACTTTGACGTCGGCGTATTGCTTTCGTAGGCCACCGACTCAAGCGGCACCAAGACGTTGGCTTCGGGAAAATAGGCCGCCGCACATCCTGGTTTGATATTGTATTGATGGACCCTAAACCCATAAGCCGTGCGCAAGACACCTTGGTGGCAAGATTTTAGATCTACGCGCATGCCAGCTTTTAGCCCCAGTCTTTTGATATCTTCTTCGTTGATGAAGACCACCTGTCGTTCATTTTTCACCCCACGATAGCGATCGTTTAGCCCATAAATCGACGTGTTGAATTGATCGTGGCTCCGAATAGTGGTTAGCAATAGGTCGTGCTCCGAAGTTTCGCTCGCTACGGCATGTGGGATAAAAAACTGTGCGCGGCCACTTGGCGTGGGAAACTGCCTTCTTGCGCACAAATTAGTTAATAAAAAACCATCAGGATTTTTAAGTCGCTCGTTGTAGTCATAAAAATCGTCGATACACGCGGCAATGCTATCTCTGATCCGTGCGTAGTCATCGTTATAGGACTGCCAATCAATGGTGCTAGGGCCAAGAACCCGTTTGGCCAGTTGCGCGATTATCGCGATCTCTGAGTGAAGGCCCTCGCGGATGGGTGCGAAATGACCTCGTGAGGCGTGAACGATGCCCATGGAATTTTCTACCGACGTTATCTGAGCGAGGCCACTTTGTATGTCGCGTTCGACCCGGGTCAAACAAGGAAGAACCAGGGCGTTTTTACCAGCGACAAGATGAGTACGATTGAGTGAGGTTGCCACATTGATAGCAAAATCCACGCTCTTTAACGCCGCTGACGTCTTTTCGGTATCAGGACTGGCGGAAAGAAAATTGCCGCCGAGGGCCATAAATAATTCCACCTGACCCTCAGTCATGGCGCTAATCGAGTCCACCACATCCAAGCCATGCTTGGTGGGCGGCGTAAAATTGAAGACCTTCTCGAGGCGATGCAAAAAGTCTTCTGAGGGTTTTTCCGTAATCCCCACCGTGCGATTGCCTTGAACATTGCTATGGCCCCGCACCGGACAAAGCCCCGCGCCGAGCTCGCCAATGTGTCCTCGAAGCAGAGCCAAATTCACGATGGCTTTTATGGCATTCACTCCATAGGTAGTCTGAGTGATACCCATGCCCCACGCGTAAATTACCCGATCATGTTCGGCGATGAGCCGGGCTATGATCTCTATTTCTGCAAGCGTCACCCCGGCACGATCTATGAGATCGTCGATGGGGAGCGAAAGGACTCGCTCCTTAAAATCCGGAAAGCCTTCCGTGTGTTGGTTGATAAACTCCCGATCCAGAATGCTCTCATCGCTATTCGCCGATTTTAATATCCACCAGGCGACAGCGTTAAATAGCGCCAGATCTCCGCCGACGCGCACTTGAAAATAGTGGGAGGCAATTTCTTTCGCGGGACCTACAAGGTCGAAAAGATCTTGTGGATGTCGAAATTTCTTGAGTCCCGGTTCAAACATCGGATTGATGACGACGACGAGAGCCCCATTCTTTCTTGCTTCTCTCAGTGTCGTTAACATGCGCGGGTGATTGCTTGATGGATTATGGCCAATAAGAAAAATCACCTGTGCTTCGACAAAATCGTCTATTTGCACTGTCCCTTTGCCCACGCCGATGGTGTTGTTGAGTGCTACACCTGAGCTCTCATGGCAAAGATTGGAGCAATCACAGAGATTGTTAGTGCCAAAGCAGCGGGCAAATAACTGATAGAGAAACGCAGCCTCGTTGCTTGCGCGGCCCGAAGTATAAAAAACTGCGCGTTCTTTACCCTTGATCTGTGAAAACCAGGATTGCGCCACTTCAAAAGCTTCGTTGTAGGAGATGGGCTTAAAATACTCATGGTTTTCTTGCTTCATCAGGGGCAGCACAAGACGCCCCACAGTGGTAAGCGCATAATCAGACCAGGAAACGAGTTCGGCTATGCTATGGGCTCCAAAAAACTTCTCGTCGAGGACCTTTTTTGTAGTGGCGTTCATGAGGGTTTTCGCGCCATTTTCACAGAATTCCAATTTTGCTCGATGCTTCGGTTCTGGCCAGGCGCAGCCGGGACAATCAAAACCCGTTTCGCTGTTCATGGCTAAAAGCGCTCTGGCGGCGCGTATAACCCCGGTTTGCTTATGTGCATGCTTGATGGTGGACCAAACCGCGCCGATGCCGCCGGATGCGATATTAGATGACATCATATTCCTCTATCCGATGCTTATGGGTGTAAACATTGCATCGATCTTCTTTTAAAAAACCGATCAGCGTTAGTCCCGATTCTTTGGCCCATTTCACGGCCATGCTGGAAACCGCGCCCATGACTGCTAGCACCGGTATGTTTGCACGAGCTGCTTTTTGTACCATTTCGAAACTAGCACGGCTGCTTAGAAGCAGGGCGCAGCCTGAAAAAATCTGCGGGTCAACAAGGAGATGGCCTATGAGTTTATCCAAGGCGTTGTGACGGCCAATATCCTCGAAAATGCTCACCATATCGCCGTTGGTCATGAACAAGGCTGCGGCATGCACTCCTCCGGTCTTATTAAAAATCTCTTGGCGCAGGGACATTTTTTTGGGGAGCGTGCGGAGGGTGTCCCACGACCACTGCGGTCCTATCGTTTTGGGTATCATCATAATCTTGGGCAGATAAACGCTGGAACACGCGCCACAGGAAGTTTGCCGCGGCAGATTCTCCATAAAATTCATCGGAGAAAACGTTACATAAGGTGAAAGCGCTATGGTAAGTTTTTCGATCGCATCGGGCTGAAATTTGCTTCGCTCGCACATTAACGCATCCACCACATCGCTTGCCGAGTTTATGATGCCGAGGGAAAACAAGAGGCCGCGAGCTAATTCTACATCGGCACCGGGGGTGCGCATCATGGTGGTCAAGGGATAAATGTTGCGATTATGGAGCGGCCCATAGACGAGCTCCAGGTTGAGCGCTTGTTCTATAGCAACCTCATCGGAGCCTTTGGTAAAGACATTTTTG
>DASPVU010000201.1:0-2844 GCA_035622215.1 Myxococcota bacterium
TCACCGTCGATGCGCGCGACGGCGCCCTCGCCATTTCTTACAACGCAGAGAACGCGAAACATTGTGAGCTAGCAAATTGAAACCAGCGGGTTCCAGTTGGGGGAGAAGATCTCATGGCATAGATGAGGCTCCTTACCATGCCACACGATCTTTCCGTCTTGTAGAACCAGAACGTGCTCGCCGATGGCGCGGGATTCAATAATGTCATGAGAAATTAAAATCAGGGAAAATGATAACCGCTTATGCAAATCCTTTAGAAGGGTAATCAGGTTTTTTTTGGCCACCGCGTCTAGTGCGGTAAAAGGCTCGTCGAGCACCAAGAGGCGTGGTTTTACGGCGAGCGCGCGGGCAAACGCCAGGCGCTGTTTTTCTCCTCCTGATAGGGTACAGGGAAAGGCGTTACCAAGTTTTGCGAGCCCGCAGCACTCTAAAAGTTCGCTCAGCCAAGCCTTTGCGTGAATATGTTCCCGGGTGGAAAATCGATACGCAAGTTCCAAGGTGCGCCAAACTGATAGATGTGGCCAAAGAGCTAAGTTCTGGGGGATATAGCTGAAGCGTCGCTTGGCCAGTGGTACTACGGCCTTATTGTTCGACTGGATAATCTGACCAGCGTAGCAGATGGAGCCGGCAACTTGGTAATTGGTGACTAGGCCCAACACCGTGTTGACCAAGGTGGATTTACCGCTTCCCGAAGGACCAATAACCGAAAGCGTGCGACCCTCAGCAAGGCTAAAGGACAGGTTTTTGAGAATGAGATGCCGGTCCGCACAAACCGATATATCCTCAATACGAAGCGCCATAGATACCCGTATGGATGCCTTGACGGATTCCTTCAACCGAGTAAGTAAGCACCTACCTATCCGCCGGAGTGGTGGAATTGGTAGACGCGCCGGACTCAAAATCCGGTGAGCTTAGGCTCGTGAGAGTTCGAGTCTCTCCTCCGGCACCACCCTTTAGTGCAAACATGTCGGTTAATTTCGGTCCCTTGCGCATGATTGGAGCTGTCGCACCAAGCTCTTGGTGGCTGGCCCAGGCCATGACGCGCTTTGTGTTAGAAAAGCCAGGGGTCAAACGAATTTTAGAAGTGGGAGCCGGCACCGGTGCAATCACCAAGGTCTTGGTAAGAAAGATGAGCCGTGGGCAGACTTGTGACGTGGTGGAAATTTTTCCTGAGCTTGCTTCGATATTACGGCTGCGATTTTTTGATCGAAAAATGCTGGCCATCCATTGCGATGATATTCGCAATTTTAACAGACGCCATTGCTATGATCTGATTTTATGTAGTTTACCATTTAATGCTTTTCATCCCAAAACAGCGATGGAAGTGCTTGAGCAGCTCGTGAAGTTATCTAAGCCATCGGCGGTAATATCGTATTATGAATATCGGGCTCTTAAAACCTTTCTACCGCTAGTTTTCAAAAAGAGTCGCTTACAGCGATTCTATGAGACGAGGGCCCTCGTCGATCAATTTACCGATCGCTACAAATTTGATGAACAGGTGATTAATCTAAATATTCCACCTGCGGTGGTGCACTATCTCTCTATTGATAATTAAGCATGATGTGAAAGCTTAGACAATATTTATCGTCATGGCGAGGGAACATTGTTGCGTGGATCCTGCCCATCGTCATGGCGAGCCGCATAGCGGTGTGGCCATCCAGCGAATTGGCAATATGTTCTGGATGGCCACCCGCCGCGCTACGCTCGCGGTCGCCATGACGATACTAAAAGATAGGTCTGCGCAACAATGCCGGCTCGCCATGACGAAGAAACCTGTGAATAAGGTTAGTGTAAATGGCCGTTGTTGATATGAGCTTCTGTTTTGGGTTCTTATTAGGCTTAGTAGTGGTCGTCATCTTTGCCTTGGCTATCTTTGTTAAGAAGAGGCGCGAGTTCTTGCTTTCTCTGAATGCGCTCGAGGTCGACAAAAAGCAGCTAAGCGAGCATCTAGTCAAGGCTCAATCGGAAACGTCGGTCTTAAGTGAAAAAGCCTCACAGGCTAATTTCCTGAAAGATGAGCTCAATAGTGCTCGCTCACAGTTAGAAGAAAAACGCGATGAAAATAGTAGACTCGTAGCAAAAACTGCACAGCTCGCGACGGAAAACGAAAAATCGGCCGAGTTCTTCAGCCAACGCATGGCTGATCTAATAGCGTTACAACAAAATATGAAAGAAGCCTTCGCCACGCTTTCAAAGGACGCCTTGATCAAGAACTCCGATTTGGTCAGCGCTTCGTTTAAGCAGACGATGGAGCATTTTTTCAAGGTTAATGAACGAGAACGTGCACAAAATAGTGAGAATCTTTCCACCATCATGAAACCGTTGAAAGAATCTTTGGTTGCCGTCGACAAAAAGGTCGGAGAGCTTGAAACCAGCAGACAAGGTGCTTACGCCGGTCTTAAAGAACAGATTGAGGGGTTGTTAAAAAGTCAGTCGGGCTTGCAAAGAGAAACGCAGAATTTATCGCGCGCATTGTCGGCACCAACGATTCGAGGCCGCTGGGGGGAAATGCAGCTTAGGCGCGTCGTTGAGTTATCGGGCTTATCTTCCTACTGCGATTTTGTCGAGCAGAAGACGTTGAAGGAGGGAGATGATGTATTGCGCCCCGACATGATCGTTACCCTGCCACAGAACAAGAAGATTGTAATTGATGCTAAGGCACCATTAGAAATTCTTGTGGATACTGATCAAGATGAACCGATCGAACGCGATAAGGGGCAAGAGTTGGTGGTATCGCTAAGGCGCCATTTACTGGCTCTGAAGAAACGGTCCTATCATAGTGTTATTGGTGATAGCCCCGAGTTCGTCGTAATGTTTTTGCCGAGCGAATCGTTTTTGCATTGG
>DASPVU010000202.1:0-5434 GCA_035622215.1 Myxococcota bacterium
AAATTCTCGACGCGAAGGCAGAAAACGCAATCAGGCATTTCGATATTCCGAGTGATGGCTATGTGCTCAGGCCGGACATACTCTACCTCGGAGTGACCGAAGAATACACGGAAACTCATCGTCACGTACCCTTTCTCGAAGGCAAATCAAGCGTCGGGAGGCTGGGCATCGATATTCATGCGACTGCCGGCAAAGGTGATATCGGCTTCAAAAATTTTTGGACGCTGGAGATTTCGGTAAAAATGCCTGTACGGATTTACGCTGGCATGCCCGTAGGACAAATCATCTATTTCGAAGTGAAAGGCGACGTGCTTACGCCATATAATCTCAAGCAGACCGCCAAGTACAACGAAGTGAGCCCGCTGCCCAGAGAATCTCAGATGTGGCGCAATTTCCTCGCAAGGTGAAGCAATGTTTCGCAGGGTCTTGGTGGCTAATCGCGGTGAAATTGCCCGCCGATGTATAAGAACTCTTAGAAAAATGGGCATAAAGTCTGTCGTGGTGTTTAGCGATGCAGACCGCGATGCGCCTTATCTTAAAGAGGCTGATCGCGCCATCTGCATCGGTCCTGCTTTGGCTAAAGACAGCTATTTAGACGAAAGCGCCATTCTTGAGGCGGCGTTAGAGACTGAGTGTGAAGCTATTCATCCGGGCTTCGGTTTTCTATCGGAGAATGCGCGGTTTGCCGAACGCTGCCTCTTGCAAAAGCTCACTTTCATCGGACCAACGCCCGCGGCCATAGCCTTGATGGGCGACAAGGCAAAAGCTCGGGAGGCAATGACCAGGCTTGGTGTCCCTACTTTGCTCGGATCAAAGAGCATCGTGAGCGACGGATCGGAGCTTCTTCGCGTGGCTTTAAGCTTGGGCTTTCCCGTATTACTTAAGGCACGTGCCGGCGGTGGCGGGAAGGGCATGCGGCTTACGGAAAATGCGGATGAGCTTGCTACGGCATTTGAACAAGCAAGAGCTGAAGCTTTTTCGGCCTTTGGCGACGGCGAACTCTATGTAGAAAAATTCGTGAAAAATGCTCGGCACATCGAGTTCCAAATTCTGGCCGATCACTACGGCAATGTGGTTGTTTTGGGAGAGCGAGAGTGCTCGATTCAAAGAAAGAACCAAAAACTCATTGAAGAAGCTCCGGCTAACGGATTCTCACCAAAAACGCGAAGGGAGATATCTGAGATTCTGACGGCGGCAATGAAAAAGCTTGGCTACCAAAATGCCGGAACGGTGGAGTTTTTATTAAGCGAAGATGGCAAACTCTATTTCATGGAGATGAACACAAGAATTCAGGTAGAGCATCCGGTTACCGAGCTGGTTTACGGTGTAGATATAATTGAGTGGCAGGTGAGGATTGCATGCAATGAGAGACTCACATTTTCCACCGGGGATCTGGCGATAAACGGTGCCGCCATCGAATGCCGCATTAATGCCGAAGATCCAGCGCGAGATTTTCTGCCAAACCCGGGAACTATTTCTTTGCTGCATTTACCGGACAACGACGCTCAAGGACCGATACGCATCGATACGCACATTATAGAAGGCTACCGTGTTCCACCTTTTTACGATTCTATGCTGGCCAAAATTATCACCCACGGAAAATCGCGTAGTGAAGCACTCGAGCTGATGCGCAAAACGTTGAACCAGACACGCATTCAAGGCCTTCACACCACCATCGATTTCCATAAGGCCATATTGGCCACCGACGAATTTATCGCTGGTCGATACGATTGCTCATTTATTGCGCGGCATTGGTCGACCTTGCTTGAAAAGATGCCAAAGGAATAAGAAATGGCCAAGCTGATCTTTGAGCCAATCGGCTCCAAAGTGGATGAAAGAGATCCGCCTCTCTTAAAAAATCACCAGCTCATCGAAGCACTTGAGGAGAGATTGCGCGCAAAACGTCGCGAGATTGCCCAAGGCTGGGGCGAAAGCTATCAAGCGCGCGTCAGGGATAAAGGCAAGATGACGGCCCATGAACGTGTGCAAAAACTGGCAGATAGCCTCGATGATATTTTTCCCATCAACACGTTTGTTAACGACGCACTCGCCTTTGGCGAGGACAAGAAGCGATCGCCCAATGCCGGCGTGATTACAGCTTTTGTCCGCATCGGTGGTCGCTACGTCATGGTGATCGCGAACGACAATACGGTGGCATCGGGATCGTGGTGGCCACATACGCCGGAAAAAATTATTCGCGCGCAGGAGATAGCGCTGAAGCTCAGGCTACCAGTGATCTATTTGGTAGATTGCTCAGGCCTGTATTTACCGGAGCAAGGAGCGACGTTTCCGGGAAAAACTGGTGCTGGCCATATTTTCAAAATGAATAGTCTGCTGAGCGATCAGGGTGTGCCGCAGATCGCCGGAGTATGCGGTGATTGCATTGCCGGTGGTGGCTACATGCCCATCATCTCCGATCGGGTTTTTATGACCGAGCAGGCCTACATGGTTATCGCCGGCGCCGCTTTGATTCGGGGTGCTAAGAGCCAACATTTGAGCTCGCACGATATCGGCGGTCCCCACGTGCATGTGCACCTGTCCAATTGCGCCGATGAGCGGGTGCCTGACGATCAAACGTTGCTCGTGAGGATCAAGGATGAGATACGGAAACTACCAAGCTCGGCCACGGAATTCTACCGTGGAAACATTGAGACAATGACACCGAGTTATCGTCCTGATGAGCTGTCTTTTGTCGTGCCCGCCCAAGTGCGAGAAAGTTACGACATCCGCGAAGTGTTGGCGCGCCTTTTGGACAGCAGCCTGTTTTATGAGTTTGAGCCGAGTGTTGGACGAGAAGTGGTTTGCGGAGTTGGGCGCGTTTCAGGATTAGCGATGGGATTTTTGGCCAATTCGCTCCTTTTGTTTGACCACCCGCTGAAAACTGGCCAACAGCGTGCCGGAGGCATTCTTTATCGTGAAGGAGTAAAAAAGCTCGCGCGGTTCTGCCGAGCCCTCAATGACGATGGCATCCCCATGTGTTGGTTACAAGACGTCTCGGGTTTCGATGTTGGTATCGAAGCGGAAAAGCAAGGCCTGTTGAGCTATGGATCCAGCTTAATCTACGCCAACTCCACCCACCAAACTCCCATGATGACGGTTCTTTTGAGAAAGGCGTCGGGGGCTGGTTATTATGCTATGGCGGGCATGCCTTACGATCCGGTTTTACAGCTTAGCACCTGCCTCTCGCGGCTCGCTGTGATGGAGGGCCAAACTTTGGCCATTGGCGCATATCACACTAAGCTTGACGACAATTTTCAAATCGCAACGAGAGATCCGGAAGAACGAATCCGTATTGAAAAGGGTATGGAAGAAGTAAGTGCGCGCATCGAAGCAGATATGGATCCCTATAAGGCAGCCTCGCAAATGGATACCGACGAGATAGTAACGCTATCGGAGATCAGAAAATATTTGGCCTGTTTCGCCGAATGCTCCTACCAAGCAAGCGGCTATCGTCGGATAAAAAACCCGCGGATTTGGTCCTTGCACGATCTGCAAGTTTGATGGGAGTTTTCATGTCGGATCGGTTTCTCATATGCGACGTGATCGATCGCGGGAATGTTGTCGAGCTCAAGAGCCCGAAAATCGGCAGAGCTATCTTGCGCGTGAAGCTGGGGGAGGCAGTTTTAGCAGGCCAAATCATCGCTGATTTTTGGTGTCTCGGTCAGCACTATTTACTCAAAACTCCGGCCAACTGCTCCGGCACGGTTTCACAAATCCTGCATCAAGATCGCATAATCAGTCTCGCCTATGGCGATGTGTTTTTGCATGTTGCGCGAGATGTTGTCGACGGAGCAAAAAAGAGTTCCGGTGAAGAAAAGACTCGGAATGTGATCACCATCAATGCGCCGATGGACGGTATGTTTTATTTGTCCTCATCGCCCGATAGCCCTCCATACGTGAACGTGAGCGACACCGTCGTTAAAGGGCAAACCCTTGGCCTAATAGAAGTAATGAAATCTTTCTACCCGCTAAAATATCAAGGAGAAAAACCCGCGAGAATTTCAGCCATCCACATAAAAACCGGCACGCCCGTCACCAGCAGCACGCCCATTTTCTCTATTTCTATCGTCATGGCGAGCCCCTGAAAGGGGCGTGGCCATCCAGTATGAGCATGGACGCCAATAACTGGATGGCCACGGAAACTTCGCCTACTCGCCATGACGACGAAATCAGAGTTAGTGCTGCTCGACGAGGCCCATGATATTTAGCGATTCATTGTTCACGACAATCTTTTTTAGAGCGAAGTGAGATTCAGGCTCCCACGGTTTGCTAACAGCCCAAATGTTCACGGTCTTGTCTTTGCTCTCCCGTTTTATCGTGTCTATCAATTGTATTATCCCTTCGCCGCTAGCATCGGAAAGTACATGAACGAAAACCTCCGCAATATCCTCCGTCGAGAGTCTTAAAATTGCCCTATTCCTATGGTTGCTGACGCTCAAGTGGCGAACAGCGCTTTGCAATTTAAAATGTTGACGGTCATCATGTCGCTTGTCTTGATGGCAGAACATGATACTTCTCGGCTTTATTACTTCATTCTCCTTTGGGTTTGTTGTTTCGTCCAAATGCTCCACGATGCCTGTAATATCTAGCCGTTCACCGTTAATGACGATTTTTGTTAAGGTGAATTGTTCAAGCCTTCGGGTAGCAAGAATTTCTGTAAGATTGCTCTTGCTCTGTTGTTTGATCACTTCGACTAGGCGCCGCACACCTTCTTCTGGAGCCTGGGAAAGTACCTTAATGAAAATCTCAGGATCTTCCGTGGTAGAGAGTCTTAAATATGCATTGTTTTCAATATTCATGACTTTTATATCAAGAACAAAGCTCTCTTCTGTCGCGCAAGTTTTACAATATTTCTCGCTTTCGCTGTAGTAAATGAGTTTAATTTTTGACGGCGCTATTTCTTCTGACTCCTCAGTGCTTTCTTCTTCCTGTGCTACCGCTTCTTCCGGCAACTTGGCTTCTGCAGGTGATTGTTCAGCTTCCTTCGCTAGTTTTGCATAGCTAGTTTTCTTTTCTCTCGTTATTCCAGACCCAGCCTCAACAATAGTCGAAAGCATCAAAACAACGCACGCCAACACCCATCCCATTCTCATGTCAAACCCGCAGCTAAAGCTCTACGAGAACGAAACTAACGGACCACTGAAATTAATCCCGGCGCTCCAATCGCGGGCCACGGTTTTTTCTAGCTCGTTTATTGTTTCGTAAATGCAGTTGGTTTAATTTTGAAGTCAAAATGGGAGCTATACCACCTAAATTAGGCGCTTGCAGACGGGAACTTACAAGAATTTCTGTTATTAAAGCCCATCTAACCTCATTCTGCCCATCGCTTGGGATTTAAGGTTAGCTCCTATATAAAATATGGTGTATTGACATATTGAATTTCACTATTTATATTGATAATATCAAGCTCGGCCTTCCGCGCTGAAAACTATAT
>DASPVU010000203.1:0-10884 GCA_035622215.1 Myxococcota bacterium
GCTCTGACGAAAAGGCTCGATGACAATACTGCCGCTTTTGATCTGTTGGATGATTTCTTGATCGGATAGGATCATGAGCCTTCCCTTTACGAATGGTCACTGACTATGCCATAAACATTTTTTCGAAAAACCAAATGGGGCTCCTTCGTGGGCCAAGAGTTGACGCACAGCTTGTCAACCCATTACGATCCAATTTGATCCATAATTTACGTGAGAAACATGGCATGAAGAATAATATAAAAGTGGTCTCTATTTCTCTTGCACTACTTGCACCAGTGGCAATGGCAAAAATTGCTCCAGTTAAACGAAAACCTCCGGTAACCAAACCCGTGGCGAAACCGGCTCCCCAAGCGGAACATCTAGAAAACGTCATCACCTATCCTGGGGCGTCGAAGGTCGGCGTTTCGGCCAAACAAGCCATCTTGCTCGATTACAACACCGGTAAGATATTGTTGGAGAAAAATGCTGACGAGCGCATGGCTCCATCGTCCATGACCAAAATGATGACGACGTATATTGTCGAAGAAAAGTTGCAAAAAGGCGAATTGAAAAGCGATACAGAATTCAAAGTCAGCGAAAGAGCCTGGCGAACACAGGGCTCGAAAATGTTTGTCCAGCTCGGCAGCAACATCAAGGTTGCGGATCTACATAAAGGTATTGCCATTCAGTCAGGGAATGACGCAAGCATAGTAGTTGCTGAGGGCATCATGGGCACAGAAGATGGATTTGCCATTGAGATGAACCGCGTGGCCAAAGAACTAGGCATGGCCAACACCAGTTTTAAAAATGCAAGCGGCCTACCCGACACCGAGCATTACAGTACGGCACGAGATCTGGGGAAATTGGCTATGGCCACCATCAGAAATCACCAGGGTTACTACGGTGTGAACAAGGAAAAGGACTTTACCTATAACGGTATCAAACAGGGAAATCGTAATCCTTTGCTCTACGATGACATCGGCTGCGACGGCATAAAGACCGGTCATACCGAAGCCGGCGGTTTTGGCGTGGCGGCAAGCTGTCTCGATGGCGATCAGCGTTATATTGCCGTGATCAACGGTCTGCCTTCGGTGCAGGCCCGAGCCGACGAAGCACGAAAACTCGTCGGTTGGGCCAAGGGTAACTTCGTTGGCAAAACGCTCATTAAAAAAGGTGCCGTGGTAGAAAAGGCCGCCAAGATAAAAGACGGGAAGAAGGAGACCTTACCTCTCATTGCCTCGCGCGATCTCTATCTTTTGACGCTGCGAACCGAGGCGGGACAAATTAAAACAACTACGCATGTTAGCGATAATTTAGTCGCGCCCATCAAAGCGGGCGATCGGGCAGGATCTGTGGTGGCAAGTATTGGCGACAACCGAGTCGAAGTGGAGCTTTTAGCAAACGAAGCCATCGAGAAAGAAAACTGGTTCATCAACTGGGCCAAAAAAATGCTCAAGAGAATCGGATTTATTTAGGTATAAAGATAGCAAGCGGCTTCTTGCTGGTTGCTTAGTTTAACCAACGGGGGGGCGGTGATTTTGCACTGCGGCATCACGTGGGGACATCGTGGGTGGAATTTGCAGCCTGATGGCGGATTGATTGGGCTTGGAACTTCGCCACGGAGCAGAATACGCCGGGATTTTCGTTTTGGGTCAGGTAGGGGTACCGCACTCAACAACGCCTGCGAATACGGATGTTTTGGCGCGAAATAGATGGTGGCCGCATCACCGATTTCCACAATATTTCCCAAATACATAACGGCAATGCGCGAGGAAATGTGACGCACCACGTGCAAGTCATGGGCGATAAAAAGATAGGTGAGTCCTAGGCTATACTGCAGGTCCTGCATAAGATTAATAATTTGCGCCTGAATGGACACATCTAAGGCGGAAATCGGCTCGTCGCACACGACAAATTTGGGATTAACCGCAAGAGCTCTGGCTATTCCGATACGCTGGCGCTGGCCCCCAGAAAATTCATGGGGATAGCGAGCAATGGACTCTTTTCTTAGGCCCACAAGGCCGAGCAACTCCACAACGCGGTCCTCACGTTCTTTTTTGGTCGCACCCAATTGGTGGATGATGAGCGCTTCTTCGATGATGTTGCCTACACTCATGCGCGGATTGAGCGAGGCGAAAGGATCCTGAAAGATAATTTGCATCTTTTGCCGAAGCGCTCTAAGTCGGCCATCTCCGATTTTGGTGATGTCTTCGCCATCAAAATGAATTGTACCCTTGCTAGGCTCAATCAAACGCAAAATACTGCGCCCCAAAGTTGATTTACCGCAACCAGACTCACCAACCAGCCCGAGAGTCTCAGACCCATTAATATGAAAACTGACACCATCAACCGCTTTGACTATACTCCTTTGTCTGCTAATCAAACCTCGGTATTGAATAAAATGTTGTTCCAAATTGCGAACCTCGAGTAAGGGCACTGGGCTGTTCGCACTAGCCATGCGACACCTCCCCTTGAAAGCCCTGCTCGTTTCGACCGATGTGAACAGGATAAAGACAGCGAAAGCTGCGCGCAGGTTCAGAAGTGTTGAGCGTAATCTCGTGCTCGCGACATGTGCTCGCACCTTTAAAGCATCGTTCGAAAAAGCGGCAACCTCCCGTAAGTTCCGCTAAATTGGGCACCATGCCGGGAATCGTTTTCAGACGAGCTTTACCATCTGGTCCGATGAGCTCCTTGCCATGGTTATAGGCAGGCACCGAGTTTAGCAGACCCAAAGTGTAAGGGTGCCTGGGAGCTGAAAAAATATCCACCACCGATGCCTCTTCCACAATCTGGCCCGCATACATCACTAGAATCCGATCGCAAATCTCTGCTACTACGCCAAGATCATGGGTGATCAAGATGATGCCCATTTTGAGCTCGTTCTGCAGAGTCTTCATGAGCTCCATGATCTGCGCTTGAATGGTCACGTCTAGGGCCGTGGTGGGTTCGTCGGCAATCAAAAGATCCGGTTTGCAAGATAGCGCCATCGCAATCATCACGCGCTGGCGCATGCCACCGGACAATTGATGAGGATAATTAAAAACCCTCTCCTCCGGCGCCGGAATGCCGACGAGCTTGAGCATCTCAACGCTCTTGTCCAATGCATCTTTCTTATTCAGACCCTGATGCAACTGTATCGCTTCCATGATCTGATCGCCCACGGTAAATACCGGATTAAGCGAGGTCATGGGCTCTTGAAAAATCATCGAAATGCGATTACCCCTCAGTTTTCTCAAGCGATCCTCGCGCATGGCCAGCAAATTTTCCCCGTCAAAGAAAATCTCGCCACGAGAGATCTGGCCAACCGGTGGCTTGATGAGCCGCATGATGCTCAATGCCGTCACACTCTTACCCGAACCTGATTCACCAACGAGCCCCAGCGTCTCTCCCTTATTAATCGAGAAGTTCACACCATCCACGGCCTTAATAAGTCCCTCTTCGGTGGCAAATTCCACCGACAGGTCCTTGATGGTTAACAGCGCTTGACCGCCAGTCATAGTACGTCCCTCGACATGTTATACGAAACTTATCAGTGCGGGCTGATGTAAAAGGTGTCCGCTCCCACAGGCGCACCGTTTAATTCCACTTCCACAAATTCAATGGAAAATCGGGCAAAGCGCGATGGGTTTTTGGCGAAAAGCACCATCGATTTAGGGAAATCGACGCCATCGATTTGATGAAAATCGCTGTACTTAACCTGATAACTAAGGGAAGGCGCTTTATGGGAAAAACGCGTTTCTAACACTCGCTGTTGCTCAGAATCAAAAATCGATCGCAACTCCCAACCATCCGGTAAAATGGCGTGTATCTCTAGCTTATTGTCCGACGCCTTAATGGACAGTTCTTTGCCTTTGTCGAGTGGAATTTGCCCCAAAAGAAGATAGATCAAAGAGTTGGCGTGAAAGTGAAAACCCATCAGCTCAAAAAAACATCCATCAGTCAAGGGTATTTTTTGATAGGCCTGTTCACCCGCACCGGTGAAATCATAGAGCGTAACAAATTCGCCGTTGCTCGAAAGGATCATGCTCGGTGGACCGAAAAACGATCGAAGCGACCAATAGAGATAATGGGGCGATTGCACAATGATGTCTGCTTGCTCATGCACGAAACTGCCCATCATACCTGTGGCTCTGATATCGAGCGATGCTTTAATCTGATAAATTCGCTCGTTGTGCGCATGAATTTGAGCCATGTACTGAGTGAGGATCGCTTGATTCTCGACGCGTAGAAACTTCTTGCCGCACGCCGCAGCAAATAATAGTAAAAATATAATCGCCGAAATTTCTCGCATTAATTCACCAATAGATTACAACAATAAACCGCTGTAGGACTCAATATTCTCTAGAACCTGCCCAACTCCGTCCACGACGGCGTGCAGCGGATTTTTAGCAATATAAACGGGAATGCCGCATTTTTCTGCGAGCAAGCGATCGAGTCCCTTGATATTGGCACCACCGCCACAGACTACAATGCCACGTTCAATAATATCTGCCGATAATTCTGGCGGGGTATGCTCTAGCACTGCTTTAGTAGTGGCAATGAACTGACGAACATTATCTTGCAGTGCTTCGCGTACTTCGATGCTGGTCACGGTGATGGAACGAGGCACGCCCGTAATCAAATCACGACCCTTGACTTCGATTTGCAGCTCCTCATCCAAAGGATAGGCCGAACCAATCTTAATCTTGATCAATTCCGCGGTGCGCTCGCCGATCAATATGTTGTGGCGTTTTCTGACAAAGTTGACGATGGCTTCGTCTAATTTGTCGCCCGCCACACGCAGCGTTTGCGATGCCACTAGGCCACTCAAGGAGATCACGGCTACGTCAGTCGTTCCTCCACCAATATCTATGATCATGGAGCCGCGAGCCTCTCTTACCGGAAGCCCCGCACCCACAGCAGCGGCCATGGGCTGCTCGATCAGGTGAACTTCGCGCATTCCGGCACCGAGTGCCGCTTCGCGTACTGCCTTTTGCTCGATGGAAGTAATTTCTGCTGGAACGGAGATGAGTAAGCGAGAACGAAATAACATGCCGCGCTTGGTGGCCTTCATAATAAAACGCTTGATCATTTCCTGTGTGACATCGAAATCGGCAATCACGCCGTCACGCATGGGTCTGATGGCCACGATATTACCAGGCGTTTTGCCGAGCATTTCCTTGGCGTCGCGACCAACGGCGAGAATCTTATTTTGTCCCGCATCTTTGACGATGGCCACCACACTAGGTTCATTAAGCACCACCCCCTCGCCCTGCACATGTACCAAGGTATTTGCGGTTCCTAAGTCAATCGCAAGGCCAACACCAAACATGCCCGAGAACTTGTCAAACACGATCTGCTCCAAATATCAACAAAGCCAAAAACTGCGGCTTTTCTACTACGTGATTAATACCAAACACTTAGTCATTATATATGATATGCAAAATACCAATTTTTCTCATTTTAAGATGCCGGTTACTTTAGGTAATGGGCCTCTAAATAACGCAATAGGCGGATAACAAAGTTGGGGCCACCGTAAATAAATCCGGTATAGACTTGCAACAAGTCTGCCCCCGCGTTCAGCTTGGCTAAGGCCTGAGAACCACCCATAATGCCGCCCGAACCAATAAGCGTCAGCTTGCCGCCATAGTCTTTGGCTATGCAACGCAATAATTGCGTACTTCGCTCAAACAGCGGCTTTCCAGAAAGACCGCCAGCACCAAATTCAAACGGAGCCGATAGCCCATTCCTTTTAGTTGTGGTGTTAGAAATGACCAAGCCCCCCAAGCGGTAATCAAGGGCCGTCTCAGCACAAGCAATGGCTTCTTCATTACCCAAATCGGGGCCTAATTTCAAAAACAAGGGAACTGGCTTTTTTCGTGTTTCGTTGTGATTACACACTGTATCAAGCAACACACCTAAGCTCTTAGTCGTCTGGTAGCGCTGAAGACCTTCTGAATTGGGGCATGAAACGTTGATAGTGACATAATCCGCCACATCGCAGACCAGCTGAAAGGTTCTCAAATACTCTTTGGGAACGTCCTCCAACGAGGAAAAATTGGATTTACCGAGATTAACCCCAATAGGAACAAATAACCGATTTCTTTCCCGAAGCAGAGATAAGCGTTTCTGCAAACGAAGGGCGCCACGATTATAAAAGTTGAGCCGATTAACAATGGCCTGATCCCGAGGAAGACGAAAAATACGCGGTTTCCGATTTCCTGGTTGGGCCTTTTCCGTAATCCCGCCTACTTCGATAAAGCCAAAACCAAGCAGTTGCAGGGCGGGGAGACAATCAGCATCAACGTCGAAGCCCGCAGCGAGACCTACAGGGTTAGCAAATGTTAGGCCAGCGAAGGTCTTTTTAAAATCCGGGGCCCGTGCAATGGAAGTTTTATTAATATCGCCAAAAGCAAAAAGTGACCTAAAGCGCAAAACGTGAATGGCCGCCTCATGCATGCGCTCGGGGTCGAAGGCAAAGGCAAAACGTCGCATCAACCGCCATAGCCAATCGTTACCCTTTAAAAATAAACTCGGACGGTTATAGTCAGTTTCAGAGGTCATGATTCACCGCTAAACACAATAGTGGTTAAGCTGTACGGACTTACAGTAACGCAGATAATATGCAAGCACATCATGAAGCACAGGTTAATTCCGCAGCAAATAACGGCGAAGCCGATTCCTACTGCTTTAAGTTCACTAAAACATATAGAACAGTTTTTGGCGTATACAACTGCGAAAGGTCAACGAAACAACCACTACTAATTGAATTAAATATATCTTTATTAAAGAAATATAACCTCGAGGAAGACTTAGCAAAAACGCTGAATCATATAATAGGCAGATCAATATATAGTGAAAGGCCGTTTTTGCTTGAGCGCATTGCATTTAATGCTGCTTCAGCATTGATGAAAGCATTGCCAGAGATAATAACTCTTGCGCTAACCATCAAAAAGCCGCAAGCGCTCAAACAGGCCAAAAACGCCAACGTCACCATCCAAATTTCCAGAACGTCTTGAACTCTAGGTTCCTGCTGATAGCGTCCTTGAAATAATGGTCTAGCGCTCAGCACCGGTGTCGCCCCGCGGCTTGACCGGCTTTGTTGCACGAATTACGCCATGTCGTCATGGCGAGCCCCAGAAAGGGGCGTGGCCATCCAGTAGAAGCCTAGACGCTAAGTACTGGATGGCCACGTCGCCTATGGCTCCTCGCCATGACGATGGGGAGTAATTTATGCAACAAAGCCGGCTTGAACGCGGGGTCCAGTGCCCAGATAAACCGCGATACGACACAAAGGACGACATAGCTGAGCAGTTATAATAATGGTTAGGATGTCAAGGATAGTTATAGTATTGCTTTTGAGCTGTGTGCTTTTTGATGGATTGGTTGTTGCGCAGGCGGCAAAAAAACCCGTTAAGACAGAAGCTCAAGTGAAAGCAGCGAAAAAGAAGGCTGAGCAAGAACTTAATAAGCTTATCGATGCTGTGCAGAATCAATATAATAACACCACAGCTGCAAGCTTTGATTTCAAGCAAACTTATACGCACCCTTTTTTGAACGTTAAAGAAACGCCGCCCAGGGGCACGGTCAAATACAGCCGGGCTGGAGGCAAAATGCTGTGGAGTTATTTGGAACCCAAAAACCGTCAAAAAAAAATATTTATTAATGGTAATAAGTTCACCTATTACTCTTTGAGCGACAAGGTCGCTTACACGCATAATTGTCTGGACCAAGAAACTTTGCCAGCGTCGGTGACATTTTTGCTTGGCAGGGGAAATCTTAGGCAATCATTTTCTATTTCTTTTCTCGGAGGAGAAACGCCAAATAAGGCACTTAAGTGGCTTTCGCTAATACCAAAAGAAAAGAATTCATCCGTTATAAAGCTTCTGCTCGGAATCGATGGCACAGCCAAGGTAGTGGAGTCTTTGGTAGAGGATCAAAGCGGCGGCAAAAATCACTTTGAATTTATTAACTTTAAAATCGTCAAAACCTTCCCCGACAGCGTATTTACATTTACTCCGCCAAGCGGTGTTAAGATTGAAGCTGTACCCAACGTGAAATGCCCCACAAAGCAAAGCGTGCCAAAAGCGCCACCAACCAAAAAACTTCCCACTGGGTCCTCCAAAGTGGATGGCAAATAGTTGTAAGCTGAGCGTGCCGACGCATGGCTTCAAAAAGAAGGCGCCTCATGAATAGCTTCACCGTTGCCGTCATTATTCTCTTAGGCGTTCTGTTTATCGACTATGCAGTAAGATTTGCCGTTAAACGGTCCAGAGATCGAGAGCGCTTCAATAGCGCCGGCATCATTACACTCGTATTGTTGTCGATAAATAAGCGTCACGCCCGAGTTTTTGACAAAGCTGCCATCATAAAACAACTCCTTCTTTCCATGCTCGTCGTGTTGTTCCTTCTCGTAGCCAATCACTTTCTTTTAACGAACGGCGTACCAAAAGAAGCCAACATTTTACAATTTGGCCTAATTCTTGCTCCACTTTTTATTGTGCCTTTTTACCATTTTTTATATGAATTGCTTCTCGTTCAGCCACTGTCCATCGACGGTGTTCTCGCTGATTTTCACTTGCGAGGCGTTTTGTCCTTGATCTTGAGCGCCAATTTAATTTTCATCTCTTTGGAGCCTATGCAAAGCATCGTTGCCTCAATAGGTCATTTAGTGCTGGTCGTATTTTCACTTTGTTGTTCATTCTATGTCTGCACCGGTCATCGCAAAAAGCCTTCCACCTTTGACTTCATCGGCCAAGACCGAAAAGATTATCTTGAACCAGCAACGTTTCGCTATCTCGCCGCTATTTTAGAATTTCTTTATTGCTTGGTTTTGCTCTATCTATTCTTTCTCCAAGGCTTGCTCGAGTCATTGGCCTGGCCAAGAACAGGATCGCTCACAATGGGCCTTGCTCTTTTGGGCTCACTCCTTTTCATCACCATAATCGTGAAGTTTAGATTTTATCAAGATAAAGCCGTAGCAATCGAATTCTACGAAGACCGCATACTGCCACTGTCATTCTTGTTGTTCGGTATCGCCACCGTTTTTCGCCTTTATCTCGGAGGCATCAAATAAGGGCGATGGCGTCTATTTCAACGAGTACATCTTTGGGCAGGCGTGCTACTTCAACGCAAGCTCGCGCTGGTTTGTGCTCGGAAAAAAAATTACTATACTCGGCGTTCATCGTGGCAAAATCATTCATGTCTTTAAGATAAACCGTGGTTTTCACGACATGATGCGGACCAACGCCCGCGGCCTTTAGAACCGCCGCTAAATTTTTTAGCACCAGCCTAGTTTGCTCTTTGATATCGCTACCTTCGATATTCATTGAGCTCGGATTCAGTGGGATTTGTCCCGAAACAAAAACCATGTTCTGCCCTTTGGCTTTCACCGCCTGAGAATAAGGACCAACGGCTAAGGGAGCTTCATCAGTAAAAATTTTCTCATGCATCAGGCTGCCTCAAACATCTTGCAAAAATAGATCCGGTCACCAGATTTTGCATTAACGAAGGTCTCTTTCAGATGATGCTTCACCGGATAGAGCATTTCGCATTTTTTTCTCGTCTCGCAAAAATGACGACAGTCTTCACAACATTCCTTGAGACGATACTGTTCTTTCTCCTGGCGATAACGCTCATTCATCAAAACCCACATAATTTATCACCGCATAAAATCGCTTAAACGAAACAATGAACAAAGCTTGACACCTTCTTTTAGTAGATGCCCTTCCCCGCCCTGCTCTCGATCAACGATGGATAACATGGTGTCTATTTCTACCCCTTCTTTTCTAAGCTCGTTAATGGCCCTTATGGCGGAACCACCAGTGGTAACAACGTCCTCTAAAAGAAGAATGCGGTCATTAACCCTGAGACATTTATTGCCTTCAATCATCGATTTCATGCCGTGAAGTTTAGGCTCTTTTCGCACGGTAAATCCCGGGATTTCGCGTCCACGCCTGAATGCCGCGGCGGATAACGCGCAAGAAAGCGGAATCGAGCCCAAGGCCATGCCACCGCAAGCGGCGAATTGCGAGCTTTCCACTTCGTTTTGCACCATGACCTGATAAAACAGTTCGCCAATAATAAATTGCGCATCGCCACGGAAGTAAACTTGGCGACAGTCAATATAAACGCTGCTCGTCTGACCACTGGCCAAAGCCACTGCTTGCCTTTCCACCGCCAAGAGCAAAAGGAGGTCAAACAGTCTTCTTTTCAGTTCTTGCTGATCGGTCTCTTGGACGGTCGCCTCGTGCATAAAAATCCCAGGTTGCTAAACTACCTTGATCACTACTTTGCCGAAATGTTTTGCTCCTTCAAGGTAGGCCAAGGCTTTTGGTGCCTCATCAAAGGAAAATACTCGATCGATGACAGGGTGAATGTTGCAATGCGTTATCACGCGATTCATGGCTAAGAAGACGGTTTTGGCACCAACGAAAATACCTTGGAGACGAAGGTTATTCATGAGAATGGGCCTGAGATCTATCGCCCCACTTGTGCCACTTAGCACGCCAATAACACATATCACTCCGCCCTTCTTAACCGATTGTATGGCTTGTCCTATGGTAGCTTTGCCGCCTACTTCCACTACGGCATCGACCCCTTCGCCTTGCGTGAAATCGCGGACCTTGGACGACCAGTCGGGGCATTCGAGGTAATTGATGCCGCGAAACTCTGACAGTTTTTTGGCCATGGCTAGCTTTTCGTTGGAACTGGAAATGAGAATCGGATCAATATTAAAAGCTTTGGCAAACTGCAAAGCAAACAATGATACTCCGCCAGTTCCCTCAAGCAAAACCACGTCATTAGGCCTTAAACCTGATTGGTAGGCAATGGCATTAAACGCCGTCACCGCCGCACATGGTAAGGTGGCCGCTTCTTCGTAGCTCAGATGCTCAGGAAATTTGACAAGGCCCTCTTCGAGAAAAA
>DASPVU010000204.1:0-4383 GCA_035622215.1 Myxococcota bacterium
CTGAACCGAGAAATAAGTTCAATGGCAGCCGCTTTTTCAATTTTGAAGTGGACCTAAAGATTCTAACAAACTCATCTTCGTGGCGATCTCTAAACGCTGCCCGCATTCGAAACGCGCACTATGGCGTACCATCACAAGACAACCGTCCTGAGCGAAGCTGGGGTTGCGGCCCTAACTCAGGGGCTCGATCGTTGCTTTTGCTGGGGTTTGAAAATATTGACTTTGATAATTTTGTAGCGGCGTGCCCTAAAAGCTGGTCTCTCTTTGCCGATGTGGGACCGACTCCCCGACAATTGGCAGAGTATCTGCACAAGCGTCCTGGACCTTACATAGTTCGTGCTCAGTTTGAAGATTACTTTTCGGACGCCTTAGCATCGATCAAAAGCTCTGTTGATAACGATATGCCAACCATAGTGCTACTTATTCGAACCACAAGGAGCATGCATTATGTCAATATTATTGGTTATAACAATACGGAGCAAAAAATTGCCGTGATGGATACCGACGAAGTCATATATTGGCTGACTTACGATGATTTGAAATTCTGGATGGATGCGGGATGGCATTTTTTACAATTGTTCTGGATCGATGATTTTAACGTTATAACTTTTAAGTGGTAATAGTGAGGCTATTGTGATAAAAATAAAGCTTCGATTCGTTGGTGTATTCTTGTTTCTTGTCGTTGGCTGCGATCATATGGATACTATTATTAAGTTGATGGATCAGGTTTCGGAGAAATGCGAAGTTATAAGCGACCCAGCTTTGTATAAAAAATTTGACGTCGATCCTCATAAAGAAATAATAGTCCATTACAGTTTATTTTTGGAAAAGCAAAAAAGATCTTATTTAAGCGATTGCGGGACTTATGTGAGCAAGAAAGTCTCTCGCCACTTGCACAGCTGGGATTTCGAAGAGGGTAACCCTATATCGCGGGAGACCTATATGACCATTAGTCCCGATACTCCATCAGTCGATTATTATTTCCTTTGCGGCGCGGGCGGGTTTTACTCAGTAGTTGCAACCGTAAAAGGCTCGCCAAGAAAAATGGTATTTTCAAAAAAGAATGGAGAGATGACATGCGAGATATCCATGGATAAAAGCATTAAGCCTGAAATCCTGGAAGGTCGCGGCCGCGATGGGCGTTTCCCCTTTGAACGAGAGTGAATAATACCCTTACGAACAAGATCTCAACCTAGTTAACAGATCCAAACTCATGTGGCCAATGTAACAGATGCTGAGCCAGCGCCCGGGCCATGCCTGTCCAAGAACGGATTTCTTTGTGCCGTACCGCCGCTTGACCGCGATATCCAATAGCAAGCGATGACGATCTTGCGCTGGACCCCGCGGTCAAGCCGCGGGGCGACACATCTGTGGTCTTTGGACAGTTATGGCGCCCGGGCCGCCAATCAAGCCCCATTAGCTGGATGTTCAATGGCATTAATCTCTATGCTCTTCCTCATATTTTAGGTTAACATAATTTGGATTATGGGATTTGCTGAGCCCCCAGTATGGGTTGGAGGGAGAGCATAGTGAAAATTGGGCGGCGTCTTGACAGGGGGGGTTCCTGTGGGCATGCTTAAGGCTGGTTTACTTGTTATGTTCAAATGATTCGGTAAACCGGACTTCACACACTCAGGAACATCTCTGAAACAATGCCAACTCAAAGAAATCGCATAGATAGCTTGTACATAGTTTCCAAGCGTTCCTAACAATCAATAAATCCATAAAGGAAATCTCTTAGATGAACGAAGAAAAACTTACCCGCGCCTCCGGCAACCCACAACCACGTGATCCCGCTAGGAAAAAACCAAGAACTAGCTTTCAAAGCCGCCCGGAGCGCATTCAAACTGAAATCGACCCCAACGTTGCGCCGCTAAATCTATCCGAGCTAAAACACGATAAAATTGAAGACCTTAGGGAAAAGGTGGAAAAGGCCGGCCTGTCCACCGAAAGCTTGGTGAGAAAACAGGACTTGGTCTTTGCCATGCTTAAATCGCAAACCGCTTTAAAAGGCGCCATTTACGGCGAAGGCGTTTTGGAGACCTTTCCCGATGGTTATGGCTTTCTGCGCGAGCCAGCCTATAACTATGAGCCTTCCAGCGACGATATCTATGTCGCCCCATCGCAGATTCGCGTTTATGGTCTTAGAACTGGTGATACGGTGCGCGGACAAATTAGGCCACCCGCAGAAAAGGAGCGTTACTACTCGCTTCTGAGCGTCGACACCATTAACAGCGTGTCTCCCGAAGAGCATAGACGCAAAGTCTCCTTCGAGAATTTGACGCCCTTGTATCCCACGGAAAAATTTAAGCTCGAGACGACGAGTGATGCCATTTCCACGCGCATCATCGACATTCTCTGCCCCATCGGTAAAGGGCAACGCGCGCTGATCGTTGCGCCACCGCGTACGGGCAAGACAGTCTTGATGCAAGAAATTGCCAACGCCATCACGACCAATCATCCGGAAGTGGTTTTGATCGTGTTGCTCATCGACGAGCGGCCGGAAGAAGTCACCGACATGAAGCGGCACGTTAAAGGCGAAGTAATATCTTCCACCTTTGATGAAGCGCCGCAGCGCCACGTGCAAGTAGCCGAGATGGTGATCGAGCGCGCTAAAAGATTAGTGGAGAATAAAAAAGATGTGGTCATCCTGCTCGATAACATCACGAGGTTAGGACGCGCCTACAACACGGTAGTTCCGCCTAGCGGCAAGATTCTATCAGGCGGCGTCGATTCTAACGCACTCCACAAGCCCAAGCGGTTTTTTGGCGCAGCAAGAAATGTTGAACGAGGAGGCTCGCTCACCATTATTGCCACTGCCTTGATTGATACCGGCAGCCGCATGGACGAAGTGATTTTTGAAGAATTCAAAGGTACTGGTAACGCCGAAATCGTGCTCGATCGCAAGCTCATGGAAAAGCGCATCTTCCCATGCCTCGACATCAATAAGTCCGGCACCAGAAAAGAAGAACATCTCTTGGCACCGGAAGTGCTCAATCGCGTGTGGATCTTGCGGCAATTGGTTCATCCGCTCAACGTCATTGATTCCATGGAATTTTTGAAGAGCCGAATCAAAGACACCAAAACCAACGCCGAATTCATTGCCTCAATGAGCCGATAATCGGAGTAATTTGATGATCGTGGTTGCCGCCCTCTATCGGTTTACCCGCATAAGCAACGTCGAGGAGACAAGGTCTTCACTAGAGAGGCTTTTGCAAGCAGGCGGCGTGAAAGGCACGGTAATCATTGCCGAAGAAGGATTAAACGGTACCGTCGCTGGAGAACGGGCATCCATCGACGTGCTTCGCTCATTTTTGCAGGCCGATCAGCGCTTCGCCGGCATGGAATACAAAGAGTCATTCGCCGATGTCAGGCCGTTTAAGCGGCTGAAAGTAAAAGTAAAAAACGAAATCGTCACCATGGGATGGGATCCGATTGATCCCGGTGCAGCTGCAGGGACGCATGTGGATGCGCACACCTGGAATGAGCTGCTAAACGATCCCAAGGTCACGGTCATCGACGTACGCAATGATTTTGAAGTCGCCATGGGCAGCTTCAAAAATGCCATCAATCCCAACACCAAAAAATTCAGCGATTTTTCGCATTTCGTTCAGCGACATCTTTCCCCGACAAACAACAAGATCATCGCCATGAGCTGCACCGGCGGTATCCGCTGCGAAAAAGCCAGCTCCTTCCTAAAAGCCCAAGGCTTTCCCGAAGTCTACCAGTTAAAGGGCGGAATCCTGCAATATTTGCAAGACACGCCTAAAGACCAAAGTCTATGGTACGGAGACTGCTTCGTCTTCGACGACCGCGTCGCACTCAATCACGACTTAACACCGGCTCACCGCACTCATCGTCATGGCGAGCCAGCATTGTTGCGTGGACTCTACCCATCGTCATGGCGAGCCGCATAGCGGCGTGGCCATCCAGCGAATTGGCAATATGTTCTGGATGGCCGCGCTACGCTCGCCATGACGATACTAAAAGACAGGTCTGCGCAACAATGCCTGGCGGGCCCGAAGGGCGTGGCCAGTAATAGCCTAGGCGCCCATAGCTGGATCGCCACGCCCTTTGGGCTCGCGAAAACGATGGACGGTTGGTTTACTTCTCTAGAAGCATGTCTCTTTATTTTTTATTCCAACCGGGAAGGTCCGTTGATTTAACGCAATTATCATTATCGAAGTAGGTAGTGCAAACGCGTTTGCTGTCAATTTTATTGCAGGAAAGCGTTGCGTTTTTGAGATCGAACGTACATTCGTAATAATAGGCCCAATTATTTTTATCTTCGCCGCTGATTTTTGCTTCGGCCCATGTGCGATTAACTGCCCGAGGACACGTGATCGCACTACGATCGCAAGCAATGCTGTACACGGCAACTTT
>DASPVU010000205.1:0-6038 GCA_035622215.1 Myxococcota bacterium
TCCGTAAGGTCTTGGCTAGCTTGGGTTATGACAAAAACCAGGTGCAGCAATTTGGCGCAGCTAGCAACAATGAAATGCTCATTCGTGTAGAGAGCATTGCAATATTAAAAGACACAGACCTGACACGGATTACCGGCTTACTCGACCAAAGCTTCCCTAAAAAGTCCTTTGCCGAAGGTGAATCCAGGATACTTTTTGACAACAAATCGAGCAGTCAACTATCCATTTGGCTTGACGAGCCTTATGACCAGTCCGTGACCGACCCCTTCCAAAGAAAAGCTATGCTCGACGAGCAGCGCCGCGAGCTGACCAAGCTGCTCGATGAAAAGGGTGGCGTGGAACTGCGTAAGAGCGCGCAAAATATCGGCGAAAAAGCCGATGTGTTTGGCTCGGTAACCCCAGACGAGCCGCAAAGCGGCCGCGTGCGATACACGATTCATTTCGCCGGTGCCACAGGAAAGATTCAACGGGAGCTTGAGAAACATTTTGGCGCGGTAGAAATTAGAAAAGTCGACTTCGTCGATAGCCAAGTTTCACGCCAATTGCGAACCGATGGTTTGCTGGCTGTAATTTATGCCATTTTAGCCATTGTTATTTATATTGCGCTCAGATTTGATATGTACTTTTCTCCCGGCGCCGTCTTTTCCTTGGTCAATGATACCTTAGGTGCTCTGATAGTTTTCATCTTTTTCCGTGTAGAATTTGATGTACCATCCATTGCTGCAATTCTTACCATCATTGGCTACTCGGTGAATAACACAGTAGTGATCTACGACCGCATCCGCGAAATCCTACCACACAATCCCAAAAAACTCTTATCGCTGGACGAAATCAAAGTATACGTTAATAAGGCTATCAACGAGACCTTGAGTAGAACGATTAATTCGACTCTAACCACGTTGTTTGCCAGTATAGCCATTTGGATCTTCACCACCGGCGCTATCCAAAACTTCGCCATCGTATTGTCCGTGGGCATCACCGTAGGCGCCTTTTCCTCCGCCTTCGTCGCACCCGCCGCCTTTATGCTCGCAAAACAATACATCCGGCCCATGCACGCCCACGAAGGCGCCACCCTATCCGCCGGCCAACCAAGCCGCGAAGACAAAGCCAAAGGCGTCGTCTAATTGGCCATCTTGGCCCTCTTTCACCCACTAGCTGGCGCTTTTGTCATTCTCGTGCTCGACACGAGAACCTAGGCGCTGTTAATCTATTAATACTTGCAAAATTTTTAATGTTTAATATATTATTAATATCACTATCTTTATTAGGTCTTATCAATGAAAGTAAATATCAATTTAGCTGCATTATGGGTCATTATTGCTTCGAGTGCGTTATTATCTCGCGAATTTGCTTTGCGGGAATACCCTGCAAGTCGGGATATACTGCTAGAGTCAAAAGACTTCTCTACCTGGGGCGAGCTAAGAAAAAGAGCTGAGAGCGAATTTAAGGCGGATGGCCTATTGTTTAGTGTATCTGCGCCAACCGGAACTGATGAATGGACGCTTCGAGCTGATGATGATGCTGAATTTTTTTTCCCCCCGATAGCGGCTCACAAGCCAATTGGCGTTGTTGTTTATTTTTTGCCTTTCACTCACTTTGCTATAGGCAAACTTATCGATCCAAGAGACACAAATTGGTCTAAATACCTTAAAAGTCTTGGTCGGGATTTTACACCGAGGGATTTTCCTAAATTAGTTCGCGGTTATTTGGATCAGGAAGAAGAAAATATTCGACGCTCCGTTCCTTTGACAGAAGATGCTCTTAAAGACTATTTGCAGAGCCATAAAAATTCCTATCCTGCACAGAAATTGCTTGCCCAGCTTAAGGTTTGGCGAGAGCTACAAAAACATGAGAAGACCAAGCGTTTTCCAATTGGTGAAGTTTGGCGCTTTGTTATTGACAGCGATAGACAGGATAAAGGACCTTACGCTTTTGAAGACGAGCCCGGCTATATTCGCGGTGCTTTAAATGGCCTGGCTTATGCGTTGCAAAGTTACAATGACACTGGTGGTGATGCCGTTTGGTATATGAATGTTCACGATGTAACAGTCGACGGCGCCGAGAAACAAAGGGACAAAGTTATTGAGCCCTTGGAAAAGGGATATAGCTCCAGATTAGTAGCCTATGGCTTTGACGGCTTGGATTCGGATGAGAAGGGTGTTCGCGATCTTTGGGAGCAACAGAGTTTTTTTGAAAAGAGATCTGGTGACCGAAAAAACACTTATGTGAGTGAAGGTGACAGCGGAAGAACTTCGGCGATCGTTGATCCTGTATGGAAAAAAATCGCGCAAACCAATCCTTCAGACCAGCGATTTGTCCAGGCGGCTGAGCTATTTTGTCGGCTACGAAAATTCCTTACAGGGAATCCCAGCGTTCCAGAAAGACTAATGGCCTATCTATGGTTGGCCAGAGAGCTTGAGATCAACCATTTTTTTAGTGATGCAAACGGTCGCGCGTCGAATTTTGAGCTTCTGAGTATGATCGCGAAAGATCCAGATCTACCTATGCTAATGTTTGAGAATCCAAACGTTCTAGATGTAAATGGCCCAGAAAAGCTTTTAGTCCGAGTGTTGCAGGGAATGGATAATTTTACCAAAAATGGACAGGCTCGAGAATTCGAATTAAACAACAATAAGATGCGTTTGCAAGATGAAAAATTTACTGACTCAAAGGTCGAAGCCTTGCGCGTACAGTTGATGAAGTTCCTCGCTGATGATCCAGACCGTGAAAATTGGAGCTATTATCATAGGCTCATGAACAGAGCAGTCGATAAATCGTGCATCATTCTTTAAAAGAAGACGGGAATCCAGCGAATGGCGTCACTACTCAATCCCCGCCTCCACAGGGATAGCGCACTACGCGCTGATTCATATTGATTCGAGCATCTTTCTTTAAAAATTGTTGCGCTGCTGTTTTTGCGTCATCAATAAGGATTTTCGAGGATCGGGCTTTTCTCCATTATACACAAATTGGTGATTAGTTGAACTTTGACAGGAGTTGTCACAAAGGAAAATTGCGCTATCTCATCGACACTCACATGGAAATGATTCTTTGTGATTAAAATACAGCGCATATCATAAAGATCCGAACCAATAAGCGCAGGAGCTTTGGCCAGGATTTGGTGAGCGATGAGCGATAATATCCGGCATATTAGCGGGGTAGCGAACCAAATATTGGTCAAAGAAACAAGCTTAATGGTTCGGATCTTTATGATATGCGCTGTAGGATCAGGCAATCACGATTACCATGGGAATTATGGCTCATTCGGCGTTGTAACAAGTCTTAACTAAGCAAAAACTTTTATCTTTTTTGAGAATTACAGTTCTATTCCCTAGGCTAGTTAATTTAAAATATATGACCGCATTGCCAGCGCTGCTAGCAAATGTTATGATAATGTGGAGGGTCAAGGTTATGGCGAGCTTGAGTGTCAGAAAGATCGATAAGGCGGTGTATGAGCGCTTACGCGTGCGTGCTGCAGTTCATGGGGTATCCATGGAGGAGGAAGTACGACAAATCCTTGAGCAAGCGGTGGCTGCACCGACGAAAATAAGTGAAGTATTTAAGAAATATTTCGGGCCGGAACATGGGGTTGAGTTAACCATTGCTAAGCGAAAACCGCATCGTCCCGTGGAATTTGAGGAATGATCGTCGTCGATACCAATGTGGTTTCTGAACTTATGAAACCTAGCCCGTCAACAAATGTTCTCACATGGATCGATGAACAAATTGGCGAAGACTTATTTTTGACGGCGATCACTGTGGCCGAAATCGATTATGGTTTGAGCATATTGCCCGACGGGGTGCGCAGGGACTCTCTGCGAACCGCTTTTGAGAAAGTCGTTGAAGAGGGCTTTGCCTTTAGGGTGCTTCCATTTGATGAAAACGCGGCGCGCTTTTATGGCCAAATTATGAGTCATAATAAAAACCTTGGCAGGCTCATGAGCTTATTCGATGGCCAAATTGCGTCGATAGCCCATGCCCACAAGGCAGCAGTAGCTACAAGAAATATAAAAGATTTTGATGAATGTGGGCTTGTTCTTATCAACCCATTTGAAGACATGAGCTAGTCTCAAAACACATTTATTTTTACTACAATCTCGCCATTTATGTCATTCTCGTGCTCGACACGAGAATCCTCGAGGTCGCAGTGTGGTGCTGTTTGCCACAGATCCTCGGGTCTAGCCGGCTTTGTTGCATGGCTCGCTCCGATCGTCATGGCGAGCCCTGAAAAGGGCGTGGCCATCCAGTAGTAGCTTATCCGCCAATTACTGGATGGCCGCGTCGCCTACGGCTCCTCGCCATGACGATGGAAGTGGGCCGTGCAACAAAGCCGGTCAAGCCCGAGGATGACATAACATAGGTGAGAAATGAGAAATTAGTATATTTTAAGACCGGTTCGTGCATCTTTCTTTAAAAATTGTTGCGCTGCTGTTTTTGCGTCATCAATAAGGATTTTCGAGGATCGGGCTTTTCTCCATTCACCTTTTTCAAAGGATTCCAGAATGCCTTTTTCTTCTTTGGTTAGCTTTTCGCGGTTACTCATGATCTAGATCCTTCCAAGTATTGTGCAGTTGCTTTCCTGCTGGGAATGAGAACTTTGACAGGAGTTGTCGCAAAGGTAAATTGCGCTATCTCATCGACACTCACATGGAAATTGTTCTTTGTGATTAAAATATACTCCAGGAGAATCTCTTGAAAAACGGTTTAATAATAACAACTTTTTTCTTGTCGATGAGCATCTATGCAGCTGATAGCAGCGAACAACCAAGCGTTGATACCAATGCTCAACAAGCCGTGTGTCCATGCCCAGGATGTCGGATTGATGGTATTTTAAACGACCTTCGCTCTCTCGAAGCGCAGGCGCTCCGGAAGGCAGAGCTTTCCTCGGAAGAATTGTCACAGTTGGAAAAAAAAGTCGGTGAGTTCATGATTCCTAGCTACTTCACCGTAGCGTACAACCAGACGTCAAGTGAACTTCAACTAACAGTGGTCTGTGTGGATCAGCGGGCGATGTCTGTTGCGCATGTTACGGTCCGATTTGAAGCTGCTTGCGAATTTAAGAATAAGTACGTTGAAGCAAAACGACTACTTAACAAACTCAAAAAGGAGTTTGGATTAGCGACAGACGCGCAAGATGACGAAGGAAATGAGAGCGATAACCGCGGGGACGATAGGCAAGGCGATGGCGACCAACAAGGTAATGCTCCACAGCCCCCTGGTCAACAAGGATATCAGGCCTTTGGTAATTACGGGGATAGCATGTCTGCCCTCAGTTCCTGCGTTCAGCAATAAGGCTTCTACTGATAACATGCAGATCCGGGTGGCGCACGCCGCAAGCATGCAAAAATTGGTGGTTAGTTGGACGTTGATAATTAATACATGCTTACCGCATGGATAATTCTTATAAAAACCCAGTACTTCGGCAAATAGAATGCAGGTTTTTATATGTTACAATCGCGCTTTAAATTTCTCTTTATTTCTGTATTGATGGCCTTGGTTACGCAGCTAACTGCGGCGGAACCAGAAAAATGTCCGGCATCCGACAAGAGGCCTGAGAAGGTGTTATTGGATGCAAACCGGACCGACGTACCCTATGTCGATTATGATAAAGATGCCAAGTCCAACGCTACCGAAATCGTGGTCAACGAGTTCTTTAAGACCAAAGATACACTCTTTAATTTCATAAGACTGGCCCATGGAACTATTGATTCTGCCTTGGCCAAATACCGGTATGAACGGGGCCTGGATGATCGCGCTATTAACATTGTATTCAAGGGTGGAAATGTGCTCCGCATTATCGCGAAGCAAGCCTTGTCTCGGTTGCCTGCGGAGGCCAAGGACCTGTTGGAGAAGGCCTATGGCGATATGTTTAAGCGATCGGATTTGGACTTTAACGTGATTGTCGATGCGGCGCGACTCAGGCGTCTCAATTATCAGAGAACCATGAACGATTTGACCACTCTGATATATAAGGGTCTCAATAAGGTAAGAAACGAAATCAGGTCAAATCCCGACACATATTTCAACTTCTTACAATT
>DASPVU010000206.1:0-5037 GCA_035622215.1 Myxococcota bacterium
CGCGCTTCCGGCGCGTTGACGTGTTGATAGAGATTAATCACAAGATTATGCGCCACGATGGAATCGCCGGTCGCAAAAAATGCCACCAAACGATTGATGAGATGTTCTTCCTTGGAGCTTAGCTTGTGGCGCAAATCGTCGATATCGGATTTGAGATCAACTTCTTCCACCGTCCAGGTATTTTTGATGGCATTTTTATACATGTCGAAAAATTTCGGATATTTCATGGGCCGCAATGTGAGTTCTAGTCCCGGATCGAGCAACATAAATTCTCCCTAACGCAATTGATTATTCAATGTTTATCAGCCGCAGGCTTCACAGATCTCTGGATTTTCTAGAGAGCAGGCCACGGCGGCCGTATCGGTAATAACGTTCTTGGTCTTGGCTATTTGGGTTGCCGGTCGCGACCGCAAGTAATAGCAGGTCTTTAACCCCGACTGCCAAGCATAGAAATACATTGACGATAATTTGCCGATATTCGGCGTTTCCATAAATAGATTGAGAGATTGGCTTTGATCGATAAATGGGCCGCGCGCCAAAGCTAAATCGATCAGAGCTTTTTGCGGCAACTCCCAAGTTGTTCGATAAAGCAATCGCAAGTCCTCGGGGATCTCTTCGATATTGGCGATTGAACCGTTTTCGTCGACAATGCGCTGTCTTATCGCTTCGTTCCACAGATTGAGGGCGGAAAGATCTTTAACCAGATAATGATTGATTTGCAAAAACTCGCCCGACAAAGTCTCCCGCTTAAAAATATTGGATAGCTGCGGCTCGATGCATTCGTAACAGCCAACAATTGAAGCAATAGTGGCCGTAGGGGCAATGGCAATCAACAAGGAATTACGAAGGCCAACTCGTTTGATGCGCTCTTTAAGCTCAAGAAAACGCGGGGTCCGGCTTGCCTCATGGCCCCATAAATCACATTGAAGCATGCCCGCCGCTGCCTTAGTTATGGGAAACGTTTCATGGTGGCCCTGCTCTTCAGCCAAATCAGCGCTCACTTTTAGAGCCTGAAAATAGATTTCCTCCGCGATCTTTTGCGAAAGCGCTCTGGCATCACTGCTATCGAAGGGGATGCGCAGAGCGAACAATACGTCCTGCAGCCCCATAACGCCCAGGCCCACTGGGCGCCACTTCTTATTGGAATGAGCTGCTTCTTCAATGGGATAATAGGTGGCATCGATCACCTGATTGAGTTGGCGGATAGCGATCGTCACGGTTTGTGCCAGTTTCGCAAAGTCAAATGCGCCGCCGTTTACATGGCGCATAAGATTAATCGATCCTAAATTGCAGACCGCGGTCTCGCTGTCGCTGCTTACTTCAAGAATCTCGGTGCACAAATTCGATAGATGGATGACTTGCCCGCTATGACCCGTCTGATTGGATTTTTTGTTGCAGGCATCTTTAAAGGTCATCCAGCCGTTGCCGGTCTGGGCCAGGGTTTTCATCATGCGCGCATAAAGATCTCTCGCGCTTATTTGTCTTTCGAATTTCAGATCTTTTTCCGCTTGCTGATAGATGCGCTCGAAGTCGTCGCCATAGGTGTCGCAGAGTTCGGGTACTCGACTCGGATCGAACAGAGACCATGGGGCATCATCCCTCACCCGTTTCATAAAAAGATCGGGTACCCAATTGGCCAGGTTGAGGTTGTGAGTTCTTTGCGCCTCGTCGCCGGTGCTATCGCGCAATTCGAGGAAGGTCTCGATATCTGCATGCCAAGTCTCCAAATAGACGCAGCAGGCACCTTTACGACGACCTCCTTGGTTAACTGCAGCCACCGACGAATCGAGGGTTTTTAGCCATGGGCTGATGCCGCTTGAGCGACCGTTGGTACCACGGATCAGTGAGCCTCGCGACCGAACCCGCGAATAAGAAATACCGATCCCGCCGCCGTGCTTAGAAAGTTTAGCCACGTCAGTATAGCGTCGATAGATTCCTTCAATGCTGTCGTTGGGAGAATCCACCAAAAAGCAAGACGAAAGCTGTGGATTTTTCGTTCCTGCGTTAAACAGCGTCGGCGAAGCCGCCATGTAGGAAAACGATGCCATTAATCGGTACAACTCGATGATCTGAGGGAGGTCGCTATAAATGCCGCAGGCCACCCGCATGAAAAGATATTGAGGCAGTTCAAACACTTTGCGATTGATGGGATGACGCAAAAGATAACGATCGTAGACGGTCGCCAGGCCAAAATAAGTAAACAGGTCGTTGAACTGAACATCAATGCTCTGATCGAGGGCAGTTTGGTTGTCCATGACAAAGGAAAAGATCTTTTCGGTAAGCATCCCCTGCTGAAAACCCATGGTCACAGCGTCAGAAAAACTGTGCACCGAAAGACGCGCAACCTCGAGACTGATTTTTCTATGAAGCAATTTGCGGGCTAGCACTCCATAGTCTGGTTCTTCGACGATGCGTGAGGCGGCCTGCCGTATCAACACGTCAAGCACGTCGTCGTGCTGCATATCAGCCATGGCGCTCATGGCGAAGCGATTAAGTGCTTCGTTGATATCGATTTTAAGGCCTTGGGAAAACCGGCTAATGAGAAAGGATGCGTAATCGGGACTCGATAGATTATTGAGGTGATTCAATGTCTGCTCCAAATCGTTTCGCTCGCTGTTTGCCATGCCCCGCCCCTTTGTGTTTGCATCGTTATTTGATGCTCGATTGCTCAAAACCATTGAAAAGCCTCCCGAAGCAATAAGCTTAGTGCATTACTAAATTCCAATGCAATAGGCTGACAAACAGCGCGTCCCATGCGGCGCTGCTCACCCTCGTTGCTGATTGATATTAAAAAAGGTTGCTGAAGAGTAAGGGCAAACTTTGAAAATTCAAGCCTTGCACCTTCTTATCCCAAAAATTTTCCGAGCCTTACGGATCTATTTTCCAGAAGATGCCATAAATGGCTCAAAAAATTCGATTACTCCGCAACATAGGAGGAAAACCATGCTCGGGGCTTTTTGATTCCACTGGGCGCATTCTCGGGCCAGGGCAAAAAAGCCTTGGGTATTTTATATCTGGCTAAGCGGCTTTTGAGATAGGCAATAAGCTCATCATCGCTTACTGGATTTTTTTGCCATTGGATGTAGGCCTGCGGGCGCATGCCAAAATTGGCGTCTTTTCTGCCTACCACTATGCTTGATATGATTGCGGGATGGGCTTCTAAGATACGCTCGATCTCTTCGGCTTGAACGTTTTCTCCGCCTGAGATGATGCGGTTGCTCTTTCTGCCCTTCACCAGGGGCCCGTGGCTTAATGTTAAATCGCAAGCCAGGTCGCCGGTTTTGAAGAACTGTCCGCTTCGGTCAAATGATTCGCCACCAACATAGCCCGCAAACAGACTTTGGCCTCCGACCAAAATTTCGCCATCTTCGGCGAGTCGCATGATGGCGTGCGGTAATACGGTTCCATGTTGGTTTTTTCGGCAAGCTCTCGCCCAAACCATGGAAGCGGTTTCGGTGAGGCCGTAAGTCTCGTACACGGGAAGGTTTAAAGCGACAACTTGCGCACGTAAATCATCGGGTAGCGCATCACCGCCCACCACAATAGCTTTGAGCCCAGATAAATCGGCGCGGGCATCTAACAGCCTTCTTAGCTGGGTGGGCACCAGGGATAGATGAGTAATCTGTCGGTGCTTAAGCGCAACATGAAGATCTTCACTCTCCTTGGCGATAAAAAGACCGGCGTCAGCCAAAAGAACCCGGAATAAGATGCCGAGACCGCTTACGTGATAAAGCGGCAAATTCAGCGCCCAAACGCCGTCTTTGGTGAAGCCAAAAAACTCATTCACCGAACAAGCGCTAGCCCAATGCGCCGAACCCGAAATCACCGCATTTTTTGGTCTGCCCGTGGAGCCCGACGTGCGCAAAATGGACACAAACTGCGGACTCGGAATGACGTAAGAATTAACGCCCACGTCTCTTAGCCATTGACGCAATACGGGCTCAGGCTCTCTCAGCGGGCATATGGCGACCTTTAAACCTAGCCGGATGGCCGAGAATAAGGCCAGCACACCCTCCGGCGAAATATCCGCATAAATAGCGATTATTTGGTCGTCTCGCTGGTTGGGTAACCGCTGCTCAAGCCAATCCAGTTCTAGGTCAACGTCGCCCTGCTCGTAGACTTTTTCTTGGCTGATAATCCTTGGCAACTTTCGCTCCTTAGGCCCAGACCTAGACATGGAAATTGTTAGTGATGTCGTAACGCCGCTTGACTTTGTTGCATAAATTACTTCTATCGTCATGGCGAGGAGCCGTAGGCGACGTGGCCATCCAGTAATTAGCGTCTAGGTTCCTACTGGATGGCCACGCTCCGCTCGCCATGACGATGGAAAGTAATTTATGCAACAAAGCCAATCAAGCCGCGGGGCTACACATAGAAGAGGCTCCGGCTTAGCCCCCGCTTGGCAACAATAATCCACTGCCTAGGATCATGGGAGGAGATAAGGCCTCGTTGGGCCTTGTGGAGAAATAAATGAATAAGTTTAGTATGAAGATTTTGCTGATTTTGGGAACACTGGGCATGGTGCAAACTGCACTTGCGGCGGATAAGAAATTTCCTGACCTAATAAACATCACATTTTATGGTTTCGAATCCATTCCACATAACGTGTTAGAGCGGGCGATCAATGCCGTACCCCCGCAGGAAACAACCTGGGGCTGCGGTTTGCACCAATGCGGGCATGCGTTTGAGTGTGCATACATGGCGGCCAAATGCCAAAACCAATTGGCGATAAATTACAAAATAGCCGGTGAATATCCTTTAGCGATCGACGTAAATGCTCGAAAACTCAAATACGAATCGATTCTAAAAATGTGCGGTGCGATACTTGACGAACACGGAGTTTTTCGCAGTGGCGCAGCTCCCGCAGAGTTAACGAATTTTATCAACGATCGCTTGCCAAAAGACTTCGCCTATAAGGCGGTGGCACAAAGTACAGCGACACTAGAAATGTCTCAGCTTTTGGATGAGGTGAAGAAGGGTATCGCCATCAAAATGCCTGTTTTGGCTTATTACACTCCCAACCCGTCTTCTAGCTCC
>DASPVU010000207.1:0-12819 GCA_035622215.1 Myxococcota bacterium
ATGGACCATCCTCATAAGAGTCTCCCTAGAGCACTCTATCTGAGCGTCCTCATTGTTATCGCCATTTATATGGCGGTCTCCATTGCTGTGGTGGGGAATCTTTCCGTAAGTGAAATCAATGCTGCCGGAGATGATGCCTTAGCTGTTGCGGCGCGACCATTTTTGGGTGAGTTTGGGTTTAAACTGATTGCCATTGCGGCGCTATTTTCTACTGCATCTGCCATCAACGCAACGCTCTTTGGGGCCGCTAACGTAAGCTACATGATAGCCAAAGACGGAGAGCTGCCAGCAGCATTTGAGCGCACTGAATGGAAAAATGCCAAGGGCGGTTTGCTGATTTCCACATTCCTGGTGGTTATTTTCATCCTCTTTTTTGATCTTTCTGGCATTGCCATGATGGGGAGCGGCGTATTTTTATTGATCTATGCAGGGGTTAACGCCGGGCATCTAAAAATTCTTGCGAAAACCGGCGCTAAAAAATCTATTGTTTTAATATCTCTAATACTCTGTATAGCCATGTTTATAATTTTAGAAATTTATACCTTTCAGAAATCGCCAGCAGCATTATATACCATGATTTTGCTACTATTAGCTTCGTTTGTCGGCGAACGTATCTATAGATATCTTAATCTTCGCAGGTAACTAGGGCTCGAGAGTTTGATTTCCTGGGTCGGACGGCTTATTTTAAACGAATATCACTGGGTCGGGTAACATCGCTGAGGCGAAGATGCATTATATTACTCGTATTGTAGTCGCATTTTTCTTTCTGTTCGCGCAATCATGTCACCATGGAAATATTAAGCCATCGGGACAACATCAAGGCGATCTCAGCGAAACCAGTAGAAATAATATCTACCGAGTCCTCAAACAAGAGATAATAACCATTCATGCGTCGCATCTTAAAGAATGTAATTGTATGAAAGCCTTCTATCGTGATCTATTCGCAGCACCAGATGAAAGTGCACGCTACGTTTTTGACGATATTGTGGGTAAAGAGGCCATAAAATTGACATCGGAGAAAGATAGCGTCGGCGTTTTGGCTATAGGTTCCGGCAAATTGCTTAATGAGTTGACCGCCTTTGCCAATATCTTGGCTCGAGGAAAGAATCTTCACATTTACTTAAACGATTGGGCATACATCTTTTACGGGGACACTGATTTTGAAAAAAAAGCCCTTGACTTGGGTGAGCATCCTGAAAAAATTCCGTTGAGCTGGAAGGATTTCTATTTTTGGGCCTGGGCGAAGAACCATGAAAAGCCATATCTGCCTTTTTTCAAGGAGCATCATCAGGCTATTGATGAATTTAAAGCCATCGTAGCTATACTCGATCAAATTTATGAGGGTTTCAAGTTAAGAGATCCATATTGATTTGATGAGTTCGTTAAAGTCATTATTGATATGGTAAAAGGCGAAGAGCGCCAGTGCAGATTCAAGGACCTTTAGAGATTTGGTGACTACGATAGACCTTCTTCTAAAAGCGGCCAGCCAATGCCTTTGTCTTCCATTATTCCTCTCAATAGCAACGGTTTCGCTTTTTGATTGCACCAACATGTGGTCAGGAATGAGCTTTTGGTATGGCCCAAAGTGGTCTGTGAAAAAAACTTTGACTTTATACCCCTTGAGCTTAGAAATTAAGTCAACCAGAGCCCCTGTATCTCGGTCTCCAAAAGTAAATGCGACGAGATAGCCGGTTTCTCGACAATAGGCTTTCCAAATCCATAGTTTTTTGGCTTTTTCATGATGGAAATGCCACATTTCATCCAGCTCTAGGCTAACTAATTCGCCAGTTGGTTTTGGCATGAGCTTCTCATAATCGCCCATTTCAGTAATCCAATCGCAAACAGCCTGACAGGAAACGCCCATCAATTTGGCCACGGCATTCTTGGATAGGCCACTAAGAAATAAGCAAATGGCACGCAAAAGTTTTTTCTTGCGCTCATTACTGTCTACGGGCTGCTTAAGAATCGATTGAAAACCACAATCTTTGCACTTAAAACGCTGCTTATCGCAATGATTGCCTCGTTTGATTATGTGAGATGATTGACATTTATGGCATTTTTTCATCGCCGCTTTATAGAAGAGTGGCGCCTTAAAATAAATAAGGTCCAAGATCTCTTAACTTGAAACCCTCATGTGTTTTGAGATTGGCACACAAGCACCGCTAATATCCACTATTGGTCTTGCTGATAATATGGACTAAATGCACTGTTCGGCGCTATAGAAAATAGCCCTTTTTCATCTTTTATTTCATATTTTTTTACCTCATTTTCATCAATCTCAACGAGTTTGTTATCAACAAGTCGGTAGTAGATTTTATTTGGATAAGCCCCTCGACAAAATATGCCTGCGGCCACTCTAGGAGCAGATACCTGCTCCACCACCTGATGAGTCAACGCGTTTAGAATTTCGGGATTGTCGATAAATGCTTCAAAAAATGTGCCCAGGTTAACAAAAAAGTGGCCTTCCTTGGGAGCTACATTAATTACCTCGTCACCGATTTTTCCCTGAAGACCTGGTTGGTCGAAATAAAAGACCGTGACCCATCGAAAATCCTTATGCCAGGAAATTCCTGGCGCTCTTTTGTCTGGATCATAGTAGACCAGCTTGAAGTGATTGAGGCCTTTTGAATCGCTGAGCCCGCCCGTCGCCTTTGACCAAAGCGCTTCTGGAACGTCGAGCGCCTCCAATGTTTTTCTCAGGATAAAAACTGCGACGTCATTCATACCCTGGGCAAGCGTTTTGGTTTCCTTTTGCGAAAATTTGCTCCAATCCTTCTTTTCTAAAATTTGCAATTTATGTTGCTGTTTTTCTTCTTCAAAATATCCTTCTTTTTTATCTGCGTTGTGATCGCCTAGTGAGCGGGCTTCTTGTAATGTTCCCGCCAAATATTTCGTTAAATCTGAGGGGATTACAAAATAACCACCCCCTGATTTTGCAAACTCTTTCCATTCCTCTTTGCTGCTAATTACGGACAAAACCTTGAATTGGCCAAATGCTTCCTTCGACACATCCGACGCGAAAACCGCGCCGACCATGCTCCAAATCAAAGCTAATACGATAACCTGTTTCATTTTCGATCTCCTCTTTGTAATGGAGCTAACTATTCGAGAGGACCCGATGGCGCAATGCCGTACGCGATACATCAGAAAGAAAGGACGTTTTATGAGTATATTAAGCAGTTTCCGAGGCTACAACCAATTATTTAACATATTATCGCTGCTAGTTTTTGCTACTTTACTATTGCTTTCAGGAAATCTCCGATCTGCAGATTCTAAGGGACCTGCGGGACATGAGACGGACACTCCGCTTGTTGATGATTTCATCACGAAACTAAACGGAAATGCAGAATTTGCCGTGCGTTATGAAGAGTATAATCTAGAATATGTGTGCGCTCTCCTTATGGCGATGAAGAGAACTCCACATACCAAAAAAGCAACAATTTCATTTGGCCCGAGCCATGGGCCTTATGAGAAAAAAAAGAATTGGATCCACGGTGTGATCAGTGAGCCATATTTAAAGGAATTTAACATCGATTATGAGGAAGCTTATGGGCGAAGCCGGCGGTACGTTATTACTCGGCGATTCATTGAGCCCAGTCGAGTAGACTATTTTTCGAACAAGATGCAGGGAAAAACGGAGCTTATTCTTGAAATGGACGGCAACAACACCGAAGAGATGCTGGCCTTAGTCAAGGCTTTTAGCCAGGTCACAGAAATCCAAAAAGTGACGATAAATTCCGCATTGATAAACGATGTTGGTTTACTAGTTGACACCATTAAAGCCGTTTTTCCCGACCTAAATTGCTCTCATGGATATTGTCGCGCCGAGCAAACTCGTTGGCGTTACACCATAACAAAAAAAGTGATCAAATGAAAAACTCGGCCGATGGCCAAGGCTTGACCTTCTTAGCCGCTATTCGTGAACGCCAATCACCGACGTGGAGCTCAAGCTGATGGCCATCGGGATCTTTAAAATAGAAGGAGTCTCCTTCAGATCGGTTCTCTTTGAACGGTCTCACTCTGGCGCTCGTGAGGCGCGCAACCACGTATGGAAAATCATCAACCGAACAAGAAAAGGCATAATGCGTATAGTCCGATCTCGTCGCTACGCCTCGGTCGTCGGCGACGTTAAGACAAAACCAGTCATCGCCCGCCAAAAAATACGCACCCCGAGGCCATTTACATAACGGCTTTAATCCAACCAGCCGGTGGTAGAAATCAAACGATCGCTCAATATCGCTCACCGAGAGATTGATGTGATTGATGCCTCGGATCATAGATAATTTTCTTCCGAATATACTTTGATGCCATGACGCCTTAACAAGGCAGCGGTAACGCCAACGCCCGGAATTTTTTGCTCGGTAAACGTGCCATCATAAATCGAAGTCGATCCACAAGACGGGCTCCTCTCCTTGAGAATCGCCTCTTCTGCCTTAACAACTTTCGCCACTCGCAATGTTTCACGAGCACCGCGCAAATACTCTTCGGTCACATTCATACCCGAACTGGTTACAACTTTCGCCTCGCCATCCAACACATCATCACCAGTTCCCCCGACAATCTGCGAAGCCGGCCTCGGCGTCGGCAACCCGCCAAGCTGTTCAGGACAGACAAACACCGCCTCTCCGCGCTTCACCATGTCCTCAAATTCCTTTATCGCTTTGCTTTGTCCGTCATACCGACAACGGCAGCCCACAAGACAAGCACTAATCAGTTTCATATTTAATGTCCCCTTCGATAAACAAGTTCTATTACCTAAGGACTAAATTGGAAGCAGGATAGAGCGGAGTTTTTATTATGTTTTAGGCCATTCATTGGTTGTGGGCGTATTAATATCCTCGCCGTAAGTGACGTGCCCAGAAAATCCCAAAAAGACATCCTTCACGCTCTGTTTCGCCTTAATAGGTGAGACTTTAAGCACTGGCCTACCATGCTCGGCTACGATCAACTCTTCACCGGTTTTTTCTATCTCGCGAAAATACTCAAACATTTTGGCCTTGAGGACAGTTTTAGATACTATTTTCATAACTTTGCTATGGTCCTATTTTTATAGTCATCTTCCAGCAATTTGTTTAGGTGATAAATCCGATCTATTATGTTAACGATTTTTATGCATTTTCGTAGTGAGATCCGCCTTGAAAATTTGCTGTATTATCCTTACGTAAAAACATTGGCGTAAAATTAGTCAGTTGGAGTTAATCGTGAGAAAAGCAAGTTATTTTGTTTTTGTAAATTTATTTGCGTGCCTTCTGGTGCTCTCGGGCCCAGGATTTGGATTTGTAAATATTAAAAATAATACGGGCAAAGATGACATCGTATCAGTTTATGTTGATGTTGACCCGCAAGGCAGAAGAATGTTGTTTGACTGGGGCATGCGCTCGGTGGACGCTAGTAAGGTAGCCAGTGTTGGTGGGGAGGCGCTGAGAGACGAAGTTAAAGAGTACCTATCAAACCCAGGAGTCCATACAAATTTGCGGATTAGGATAGAATTTCATCCCCAAGGAGGTTCTGTTTGGCCAGGGGCAAGCTGCAATGTCTTTACGGCACGCAACTTGACGGACTTTGACAGCCTACCAAAAACTGTATTTGTTATCGACAAAGACGGAACCTGCAAAGAGCTCTAAGACGAGATTATTCATGACATTTTGAGCACCCTTTCTAAAAGCAGGATTAGGAACTGGTCTTGAAACATGATGATTTAAAGTCTCGCAATGCCTTTCATTGTCTTTCCCGCGGAGGCGGGAATCCAACGAAGTGGCGTGAGCACTGGATTCCCGCCTCCGCGGGAAAGACATGAGAGCAAACATTTTGGACAGTAGTGCGCTCCCGCAGGGATGACATGCTAAGCGCGGATTCATTAGGTTTTAAGACTGGTTCATCTCACTGAGCAAGAGATTGGGTGAAGAGTAATAGTTTGCTTTGATCGGGGCCTATTTCGGTTTTGAAGTGGTTGGAGAAGCGTCCGAGGGATTTTTTGAGAAAGAGGTCTTTAACTTGGAATTCTCCCGCCATCTCGGCTTCGTAATCGTTAATTAGGGCTGGCTGGGATTTTTCTTTGTTTAGGTTGATTGCGAGAATGGCGGTGTCGCCGTTTTTTAGAAACTTGCGCCAGATTTCCAGGTCGGCAGTCTTTTTGATGCGATAGCCCTGTTGATAAGGGTCTTGATCGAGGGCGATGATCTCCGGGTCCAAAATCAATCGCTTGGTTTCTTCGTCGATAACTCGGATATCAAGGCCCAGCATCAGTGGCGCGTTCATCATGGCCCACAGGGCAAAATGGGTTCTTTGCTGATGATGAGTCAAATTGGGATCGCCAACCACCAACATATCAGGGTCGTTCCAATAGCTGCGGCCTGCTTTCGCATGATGCCTATTATTAATTTCTGCCGCCTCCATCACTGACAGAAATACTCCCGTGTAGTCGCGGTTAAATACGGCGCCGCCAAAGATCTTGGGCCTAAGGTCCATAGTGGTTCGGCCAAAAGCACCAAACTGGGGATACCAATCGTGAAATTTGTAAGCACTCATGCTGAGGACAATGGGGCGATGATTATTTTTTATAAGATCATGCCACGTTTGAAAGACAGTCTTTTTCTGCTGTTTGGGCCAATCTTCAGTGTTATCAAGTTCGCATTGATCAAGCTTGATGTAGTCGATCTGCCATTGATTTAACTGTTCGATATGAAGTTGTTCTCTACCAAGTGATCCTACGGGCTTGCCTCCACAATTGTGGGTGCCAGCGCTCACATGAAGGCCCAGTTTTAATCCATGAGCATGAGCCAAATCGGAGAGCCTCTTGATGCCTCGAGGAAACTTTTGTGGATGGGGAAGGAGCCGGCCTTCTTTATCTAGGTTGTCATCCGCCCAGCCACCGTCGATAACCACGTAGTCATAGCCAGCCTTTTTAAAGCCTTGGTTTGCCATGGCCACAATGGTTTCTTCGACGATGGTTTCGTTGATATTTTTTCCAAACCAATTCCAGCTATTAAAGCCCATGGTGGGCTTGATTGCTTCGCGCTGCGGACCAATTTTACTTAAAATGGTTTCGATTAACTCATTGCTTTTAAACAGGCGAAAATTCGGGTCGTGGCCGGCTTCAATTGCTTGCCAATATTTCCAGCCAGGTTTGCCAAAACCCACTTCATAATCGAACTTGGTAAAAGCGGTTTCACGAAAAGTATATAAAGCAAAAGACCAGCCCTGCTCGTTAAAGATATCCATCACATCGGAGAGATAATTAACCGCGCTAGGAGCCGCGCGATCAACGCCAAATTCTCCAACGAAGATTCGATGATGAGGAATTTTATGCTGTTCTTGCCAATTCCTGATGGGAGCCAAGAAAGACACCAGTGCCTGCTTGTCCCATCGTTTGACTGTGGCCCCATACTCTCCGCTAGGGATGTCTCCCGGGTAAGATAATTTCGGCTTCTTTTGGTAGGTATAGAAAAACGGTTCATACATGTGGAAGGAATACAACACATGAGGATCAGAAAATGGCGTCAAATATGGCAAAGCCGCGCCCGACGTATAGTTGGATGCACCAAAAATGATAGGAATAGTACGATGGAATTTACGGATACTTTTATGAATTTTTTTATATAAAATATTCAGATCGCTTGCCGTATTTTGGTTTTGCCGATGCCAGGCCGAAAAGCCTTGGGTATCGGCCCAATCGGGCGCCTTGGTGGCACAGTGTTCCGGTGCAGGCTCGTTCAGTGGATTTATCGCTACCACTGCGGGATGCTTTAAGACTGCAACACTAATATCCGCAAAAAAATCCTGAACTTGTTCGTGCAACGCTTCATCGCGCCATAACCGACAATCAAGGCGCCCATGATTATGTTGCCGCCACATAAGCCCCGGAACACTAAGAAAAGTAAGGACCACTTTTAAACCAACCTGGTCCGCCATATCTAATATTTTGCGCAGCTCATCCAGATCTTTTTGGTAAAGCCCTTGATAATGTGCCCGATCCCCTATCAAAAATTCCCCAAGGTTTGCATTAGGTCTAGAGCTTTTCCATTTGCTCGGCGTGAGCCGTATGAAACCAAACCCCAGGCGCTTGGCCGCCATCATCCGCTCAAGCGTCTCCTGCTCATTAAAAAAATTAACCCCGAATCGTTGCTCTGAAAAAAAGTCCCCGCCATCAGAGTAGACGCCGCTTTTATTAATCGCTCTCTGGCTTACAGGCTGATGGCCAAAACATCCCGCCAACACTAATGACAAAACAACAATAAATTTCACGACCATTTCCTATGGCAAATAAAAATTCATATCGACCGGAATGTTGTTTGTCGCTTTCAAAAAAAACAAGCCCCGCCATTTTTGGACCTGTTTTACGGCACTAGTTTGGCTTGGGTGGTTCACCCTGATGGTATGGGTGTAAATCCCAGTCCTTGGGCTCGGTTTCAATGCAGGTTGGCGTTCTGAAATAGGAGCGCGGGTTGTTGAAGTCCTCTATTTGGTCTTTGGTCACCTCACAGCCGATTAACTTCAGGATGCCTAACTCTAAGAGCTCTTTTAGTTGTGAAATGTCGGTAATTTTCGTGTGGTTTAGCTCGAGAGTGTATACACGTTTGAATACGAGGAGATTTTCGAAATCAGTGACCTGGGTGCCGGATAGATCGAGCTTATCCAGGTTAACCAGTTTTTTTAGTGACTCGATGCTTTTAAGGCCTGTGCCGGACAGGTCTAGATCCGTAAGCCAAGTTAAGTTCAGTGCGGGAAGAAAATCCGCATTGGTTATTCGTGATAGGCGTAGGCCACGCAATGACTTGAATTTTTTGAGACTTGAAAAATTCGTGACGCGGGTGCCCGATATATCGAGGCAGGTCAGGGTAGTTGGCAATAAATCCATATCAGCAAAGCAGGTGTACGAGAATTCGATGTATGTGGCCTTCTCCATTTTACCCACGCATGAAAAATCCTTTACCTGTGATCCCGATATCTTGAGGCAACTAACCTCCTTAAGGACGTGCTCTAAAGGCAAAACGTTCACCACACCAGTTCGGACGATATGTAAAGAGTCTACTTCTTTCAGCTCTTGCAATGGGGTCAAGGCATCCACATATGGGCAATCTTGAATGGTGAGTTTTTTTATGCTCTTAAGGCTTTTAAGCATACTCAGATCTGTTATCGAAATTCCAAATATGACAACCTCCGACAATTTATTGTCCGGCATTTTATCAGCGTATTTTTCCAGGATCGATTTCAACAATCTCGTCATCATTCTCCCGTTGAACACGCAAAAAGATGCTCTTTCAGGATTGGAGGGAAGCTTGGTCAACGAGATGGAGTCAACGACTTGATCACGGGATTGGAGATCTTTAAATCCTAGTTTCACCACACACTCGATCTCTTTTTTATCATTGAGAAACTTTTCCACGGCTGCATTTTCCAGCTCGATTACTGCGGCGAGCCAATGCTTGGACGTTGCCGCCATTTCAGTCATTAGTGCAGGAGAGTTCTTCTCCGCGCTTTTGATGATGAGGATCAAAACATCAATAGGTAAAGAGGCAAAGCCAGATTGGGGTTTTTCGGCATTGGTGAACAGATTGCTCAAATAAGCCTCCATTTCTTTGGCAAGATGAGCAGCGTCAGCTTTTTTTGCCGTCTCAATGGCGCGAAACAGAACATTACGGTCGTGTTTTAGTGGGTTCTGGGAGGTTTTTCCCCACAAGGCAAATAGCTTACCGCGAATGTCTGCCTTTTCTTGCACGGTGGCGCTTGCCAGCGTTTTATCATAGCCATCTAACTCTGTCTCTGTTTCTGCCGCCTGCATTTTCTCTTCGGGAGTCAAGACCATTAGTTCGGATCTGTCTGAGTCCATAGCAGCAGCTTGTGTTGCGCCTAGTATTAATAAAATAAACAGACTAAAAAACTTATTCGCCATAATATAAATCCTTATCTTACTATTTTTAAAGACAATTATTATAAAAGAATCACGTACAATAAATATGATAAAAATGCAATACCTGTAGCCATGCCAACGTATTAGCTTTCAGTGCAAATTGGCAACTGATCTCGAACTGATTCGCTCTCTAGCAAAATCTCTATAAAATGGCCCAAATCCCCATCCAGGCCCGTAGTTAGATTGCTAATAATATCTTTTTGTCTTGTCAAACAATCGCGGGACGAGTCGATAAGAAATAAAGGTACAATGTCTTCCGCGGACTTTTCTGCCACGCTACATCCAATATCAAAAAGAGCGACCGCGGTGAGAAACAATATGTGGTGCATTATCATATGTTTTTTTTCACTCTTGCGAATCTCTTGCATCTTTATTGCTCCGATGCAGGAATGTATCGGACAGTGCCGTTTTTGTATTGCAGCCTCTCCCAAGCGAAGCCAAGTTCGTCCTTCGCGATGTCGGTTTCGGGTAGTTCGCTGGTTTGATTCTGGGCGACAAGCAGAGCCTTGGCTACGCGTTCTTGCTCACTGCGCACCGTCTGCTCGTCAACGTGCGAAGTTCGTTCCAGAAATCGGGCTAGTTTTTGCTCGACTAGACAATCGCGAGCGTTTTGAACTTGCCCGTTCTGATGGCCATTTTCAACGTGATAGTCGTCCGACTGAGACATAATCCGGTTCGCATTTGCTTTTTGCGCGCTAATAAAGGTGGGACGGTCCGTAACGTAAGGCTCGATCTCCTGCGCCTTTGGCCAAAACAGCACCGACATTCCCACAAGAACCAAAATCGCCACCAAGCCGGTGATCGCTTTTTTCACCACCTCATGGCCTCCTGAAAAAGAAGGTTGCTTTCAGAGAATCGATAAACAAATTGACGATTGAAAATTGACCAGCATCATTAAGACGTTTAAGTGGACAGGTTTTGAACGCGTCCTTCTTGCTGTCCACGCCACAAATTTCACCTAGGTTGAGATATTGCGTTTTGCTTAGGCCAAAACGCCTATGTGTGAGGAGTACAGCGTCGACATAACTCGTGTAATCCTTAGCGAGCCAACTTACATCGTTGATACCCGGATACGCAGCCATCCGTCCTTCGATAAACTCCCGGATTTTCCCCAAGGCGGCCCTTACCCAAAGGCCATTCTTCGCAAATAGCAAGTCGTGAAACAAGGTTGTAATGACGAGCAAATCGCCGTCGGTGGGCACCAGAGTTTCCGCATTGCCGACGATAAGTCTGGTTAAGTAACTTCGGCTCTTGGTTTCCAAGAGCGCAGGAAGAACAGCTTTTTTCGTCCCGCATCTCGTAGTCCGATAATTCTCATACATCTTATTCCCAATTTCTTTGTCGTAGTCGTCTAGAAGTACTTCGCCGGCACGAGCTATCAGAGAATTTGGTGCATTAAGAATTTCTTTGATACGATCAGCCTCATTTTGCTCCAAGGATCTAAGACAGGAAACAAATGCACCAACCATTGCCTCGAGAAACGACTCGTTTACGTGGGGGAGATTGCTGCCGCCAGGAATCGCCAGTCCCCACATTTTAAGAGATGCATCATTAAAGATTCTGATCGGTGAATCCGCCGTCGTCGCAAAAAGTATGCCTAGCTTTTTGGCCAAAGCGTCGTCAACTAAAGCCGGCGCGTAACGCGACTTCTCATCCTTCGTTTGCAATATGAGCTTAAAGTCCGGCCAAGCATATAGCAGGCCTGTTCTCTCTGACTCGTAAGTCACTACAGGCGTCGGCCAAAAATAGAGATCGAGCGTGTCGGCGCTAAGGCATCTCGCAAATAGCGCGATTAATAAGACGCACCCCTTCGCAATCAATAATAGTTGGCATTCTCGCAGCATGTCCGTCTAGCCCTGTCACTTCGTGCGTTCTTCTAAGAAGATGTCGATGAAATATTCTCTTTTGTCGTCGGGGGTGTGATGTTCGCAATCAAAATAGTGCAAGTTTACATACAAGTCTGAGTCGCACAGCTTATAGTAAAAGTCCATTGCAGATGGAAAAGGGGCACGTGGGTCGCGCGCGCCGTGAAACATTAAGACATCGGACTTGAGCTGAGCGTGCCAGTCGGAAACTGAACGCAGGTGCATTGCTTCCTCTCGTTGGGCCTCAGTGAGAGATGGCAGAGTCCCTTGTACTTCGTTGGTAAAATTATCGCGTGTTTGTTGATCGGTAACTTTTCTCAAATCATAGAAACCTGCATCTAAAATCAACCCCTTGAGCGTGCCATCTTGTGCTCCCACCATGGCGGCAACCACAGCGCCTCGGCTTTCACCGTAGAGGAAAATCTGATTGGGGTTGACGTCGGGGCGCTTTTTAAGTTCTGTGATCACGGCGCGCACGGCTGATTGAGTGAAGGGGCCGCAAAAATCAGCAGGGCCATCGGAATTGCCATAGCCGGGTTGAGAAATGGATGCTACAAGAAAGCCCTTTTTTACGTAGTTAACGGATTCTCGATCGATGAAGATCTTGCCTCCAGTTGGTTGCTCCGATTGATGACCGTGAATGAAAACAAGCACAGGGAGCTCACCATTATGCGCTTTCGGAGCGCTTACAAAGTACTCGACTTTTTTACGGCTATCGTCGGGATGTGCTAGGTGAAGAGTCTCGGTTGTCGTCGAAATCTTGCGATTTTTTTCCTTAAATTTCTCGTATAGCTTTTTTAGCGTCGGCATCAACGCGTCTGTTTGCAGTCGTAGGCATTCGTACGAGTTATCACGGCTAGTAATTTCAACCTCACAGCGATTTTTCGTATCATGTTCTGACTTCGGTAAATCCGCTTTCAGATCTCGAAAACTATGAAAAGCCATCTGTTTGACGGCGAGGTTATGCATACGAATACACTCAAAAATATCAATTATTTCGAAGCAGCGATAAATGCCCTGATAACCAATGCCATCTTGCTTGAC
>DASPVU010000208.1:0-7698 GCA_035622215.1 Myxococcota bacterium
AAGCAAACACCCAGATATAAAACTGCATGACTGTGCTCTTCCTAACGCTTCAGGCCAAAACCTGTCATTTTGCTTCTTGAGACAAAAGAAGTATGGCCTGGTTGATGATGTTTTTAGCGATCATATGGTGATAATGCGATGTGAGCGTTGGCATGGGCTTGTCGGAAAAGTTCTCCATCAAATGAAAATAGGCTTGTATTAGGTCATCGGCAAACAATGCGATGTCTTCGTGTAGCATCAAGGCCGATAACAGTTCAGCAACTTTAATGGGCAGTTTTCGGCCAAGATCGCGTGCTAGTTCTCGCGCGGCATGTAGATCGACGACATCTTCGTCCAAGGGCAGCAGTCCCAATGATGCGAGAGCGTCGGCATTGTGGGATAGAACAGTGCCTTCATCAAAATCGGGATCAGCCAAAGAAGCAAGCGTTCCGGTTGCAGTTCCAACCGCGTTGTAGATCAGTCGTGCAAGAGCGCTTTTCGCCATATTTTTCCCGTCGTAGCAAACCTCAGGCTTGCCGCCGAACTCTCTCTCAAGCTCACTATACTTGGTAATACACCAGCCAAGCAGGTGCTCCTTATCCTTGGTCAATAAGAGCTCGCTTAGTTCGTGGACTGGGCGAAGTCGCCATCGGCAATGAAAATCAAATTGCGCTTCATTCATGGAAGATCTCCAGGCGGCTCTAAGTTCGGGCCCTGCGAACATCATGGGATATTGCAGTCCCGACAGACGACGTTTCACTGGGTTTGCGCCCTTCGCTATAAGTGCATCAATCACCGGGCGGGATGCATGGCCGCACATAGCGTCTAGAAGGGGCGTCGAACCACGCGGAGACAAGCAATCAGCAAATTGACCGAGCTCTTCTATCTTAAGCAGATCTTCCTGCCGAACCGCTTCCTGAAGCTGCCGTCGCGGATCACGTCTTAATATCTGGCACCAATTCGGTGTTCCATAATTTCTACGCAAATAGGTCAGAGAGCGCACCTTACCAGTCGATACCTTGTGGACCAGCTGCATAGATAAGACATCAGTAGAAAAGGTAACAACCAACAATACAGCCCATGCACTTAGAAGTTTGCGCAACATCAACCCTCCAAAACCTTTGCGACACTTGATCAAAATCACGAAATGTCGACGACGAAGTTAAAAGAGCGACGGTTTCATTTCGCATGCGGACTGTCAATTGCAGTGCGCTGATACCAAGTTCCCCTGATTTTGCTTGCCTATAACCTGCTGCGAACTCGAAAGTCGTCGTCGCTCATCGGGCTAATATGCTAGATATTATCCCTCTTCGCTCCTAGCCTTTCGAGTTTCTCGCGACGGCTATAGGCAAGCAAAATCAGGGGAACTTGGTATAACTACCTGATAATGCGGTACTATTATACGTGGATTGGGTCTTCGCGGGAACCTCATTGTGGTATAGATTTGTTTATTGTAATATAATGTGTATCAGATTTAACTATTAGGTTAAATTGATATTTTATCTTCGTGTGGGAGAGATTATGAAAAATATTTCAATTTGCGGCGTCCTTTATGTAGTGATTGCCCTTTTTGCAGGCTGTGGTGATGGCAGCAAAAAAGATACCCAAGAACTCAACGATAGATGGAAGGAGCTCGAGGGCAAGTGGGCGCCTTACATCAGTTTTTCTGATCCAGATCATAATATAACATCTTCATATGCTGCCGAATTTAGCAAGGATGCGCTAACTATCCACAAAACGTGCCGAAGAAGCGACAAGTTATTTGTCCATATTTACGGTACGATACCATTTGGCTTAACAGACGGGATTATCAGCTTTAAAAAAAGTATAGATTTTAAGGTTCCATTTAAGATAAAAAACAATCAAGTTGAATTGCCAAAAGATAAGGAAGACATAAAGAATTTCCCGGTGGACAAAGACACCTTGTACTGTGACCTATCAGTGGAAACGGGCGACTGGAACTACCAAATAACCAATAGGGATGAATCGCGTGTTTTGGAAATCTCTAGGCCCAACGATGAATTCACCACGCACGTGTTCGGTTCGTTCATCCGCAAAAAATAGCGTTAGCTAAACAGCGCTTTTTGCCTGGCCCATGTTGAAAGCCTGAAGCGATTTATCGAGTTTTTCTGACACGTCCTTGATATGCGAGAGCTTGGTTTCATAGACGCGTGACATGTTTTCCAGGCCATGAAGATCGATGCCTAGTTTCATGTATTCCAAGAAAAACGTGCCGAGCTCGGCGGTTTGGCCCATGAAAGATTCAATCAATTGCACGGCCCCATCGATTGACGACGAGCTTCTTTCGATTTGCTCGACAAGAGTTCGGCTGTGCGCTGAAAGCTTATCAATGAGTTTCGTTCTGTCGGCACCAGCGATTTCTTCGTTGAGTTTCAATTGCTCGATGAGCAGCCCAAGGCCTCCTGCGATTTGCGTACTGAGGACCAGATCGCCGCGGATTTGGTGCAAAATATCAATAATCTTGCCGTGGTGTTTATTTTGGTATTGATAGCTCTCCATCGCTCGAGAAGATTTTTGGCCGAGACTCTCAATCTTGTTAATGTTGAGCGTAATAGCACTCGACAACCCACTCTCCACTGGCGACTGCCGCAGCGCCGATTGCAATGCCTGGCTTAGATTGATGACTTCCTGAACTTGCTCGTTAACACGATTGAGGAATTGGTTAAACGCAACATTGATAAAGCTAAGAGACGATGCGTGGAGCTTGGTGACGAGATCAATAGGTTTTTCGCTGGCCCGTGTGATGGCAACCCCGGTCTTCTTCAGAGCTTTATTTAGGGAAATTATCATTACGGCGATGAAGAGGAGAATTAATATAAATATGATAAAGCCCATGCATACCAAAATGACTTTCGCTTGCCTTTGAACATGCAGACTATCCATGACAAAATGCTTGCTTTTCGATTCAGCATAAAAGGTGAGCTTAAACAAGATATCCTGAATCTTGTCATTGAGGGGCAAACTTTCTGTGTGGGCCAAATGACTGGCGGCGGCAGTATTACCCGACAAAATGAGGGCCATGATCTTGGCTCTTAGTTTTTTTTCTTGCTGGGCGAGATCACTTACGCTTTTGATCATCGCTCTTCCGTCGTCGTCAAGAACTCGGCTCGCCACAAGATCAATATTGAGTTGCGCGTATTTATCGCGATCTTCGATCTCGACTAGACGGGCTTTTTGCACCGAGGGGTCGTTGACCATGATGAGATCGCGGATGTCGCGATTTATCGTGGTTAGATCCAAGCCCGCCGCCATGGCGCCTCGAGTTACCGCCATGGGATGGTCAATCGCAGTTTCTACGAGACCTGCTAAGTGAGATATTTCCTGATGCAGGACAGCCTCAAAAACAACGAATAATAGGATGAGAAAGGCGAAAAATACGGTTATGAGCAGCATGTGCTTCATGACGCTCTCCTGTTAGCCACGGGCAAAATAAATGAAGGTCGCTCCAAGTAGGATGAGCACAAAGCTCCCGGGTACGAGCCAACGGCAATAATCTCGTATATCCTCAACGAGTTCCGGTTTTCCTAGGTATTTCAGCTTGGCCGATAACATCAGTTCAAAGGTGGGTATGATGATGTACCCATAAGATAGAAACACAATGGCATCCAAAAAAGTCAGAGCCGGAATCATGGGCAACATACTATCGGCGAGCTGATGGAAGGTTACCACCGTCAATAAAAACAAGATGCAATTTCCTAGAGTGGACGCCGTGTCCTCGTATATCCAGAAAGAAGTCCAGGAAAGAAGCACCATCATCATCAAGGGGATGAGCAGGCGCCAAAGAAAGCTGTAAGGATCTCGCTGGCCATGAGCCAGATAGTTGAACACGCTTACGTATTCGTTTTGTAGCCGCGCCTCAACCTCAGAGAGATGGTAGGTAAAATAATCGAAATGCCATGATTCGGGTGAGGCATTCTCCGACAGGCCCATGGCAAGAGGGTCCATGGCGAGAGCAACCGCGTTTTTGTCCCAGTGGGTTGATGCAAAACGAAAATTAAAGTTTTGCGTATCAAAAGGAAACTGAAGCAAGCTCATTTTCGCGCCGATAATCACCGTGGCCAGCTGGCTTAACACGACCAAACCATCCGAGAATATGCTCAAATACTGATGATCGATGTTAAATATTCCCTCAAGTATGCGCACTTGCGGATCAAAGATCTGATCGAGTTTCTTGGTGGCTTCTTCGTCTTGATAGCGGCGCACGAGTCCGTCTGGCATTCCAGGCTCAATGAGCCTTTTATCGGTCCATTGTATCTTCACTTGAAAACGCGCAGTCAACGTGGGGTTTTCCGTCGACGCCGGCTCAATGGAAACAATATTAAGCAGCTGAACACCAATCTTGACCGACGTAGGTCTCGCGGGAGGATCTAAGGCCTGCTCCGCAAACTCTTTCACCGCAAACAAGTTGGAGCAGAAACCCATTAACAGAAATAATACGCGGATTAGCATGCCGCCTCGCAGCAAAAGAACGCGTTTTCCTAACCACCAAAACCAAATCCCCTATTCCCGCAATTCGCGTCGATCGTCATGGCGAGCCCCTGAAAGGGGCGTGGCCATCCAGCTAGTTGGCCCTACGTTCTGGATGGCCGCCCGCCGCGCTACGCTCGCGGTCTTTATGACGAAGAAACAAGGCAAATTTAGATGCCAGCAGCGTGCTTATTTACAATCTTTAGGATATCCTCGTGAACCTCATTTTTATTTCGACTGCCATCGATGCTTTGGACATCAATACCATAGTCTTTATATTTTCTTTTCATGACCTCAACGTTCTTTCGATATTTGTCAATTCTATTAGGAAAATCAGTTGGATTGTCTTTTGGTCTTTGCCAGAGTGGCGATTGGCAGAAATCACAATACCCTTTATCTTTCTCCGTGTAATGTTCTCCGTAGGAGAGTCCGCAAGAAGCTTTTGTGCAGAGTTTTCTTTTTAGAGCCCTTGCTATCAGCGTGTTGTCGTCCACTGTGAGTTCCACGACGAGAATATCGCGCTCACGAAATACGGATCCCATGGCAAAACGGATGCCGTTTGGTGACTTTGGCCAGCTATCCACGATAAACCCCTTTGCAGGCTTCATACCCGGTTCTTGCGCCATTTTGTCCGTGAGCGCCGCCAATTTCATTCTGTCTTTGATGTCCTGGTTGTAGCGGTAATCTGTTCTAATTTGTCCAAGATCGGTATTTTTTAGTTTTTCTTCCCGCAAAATGCCACTGGGAGAAATCAGAAGCCAGTCAAGCTTATCCCTAAGCATAGTGGTCTGCGTTCCCTTACCGGAACCAGGAGGCCCTACGATGACCACCACGAGCTCAGTAAAGGCCGCTGATGCAAAGAGCCCGAAAGCGCCAACCAGATATAAAACTGCTCTGAAGTGCACAAATTGTTTGTTCATCACCGTAATCCTCTAAAAGAGAAAATCCCCCAGCGGGGAACCACGGGCGAAATCTATTGATTCCTCGCCGTATTTTTAGATCGTCGTTGATAGAACAAATGGAGCTGCCTATTTGGGGTCAATTGAGCTAAGTAATCAATTATTTCATTTTTTCTTTCGACGGATAGATCAGAATTAAGAATCAATTGCTTTAAATTATTTCTATGCGCCTCGTCTCCATCCCAAATGACGTTATTTTGTAATGCCATTTCGTTGAGGATGTCGTCAACGACGAGTTGTTCTGTACTTTTATTAACCTTCGATAGTTGATCCTCGGCCCACCCATTGAAATCAAGCAAATTGGACAATTCGGAGGAGCTTGGGCGGTGCCTATTAGGTGGAGTCAGTTTTGTTAAGTACTGCAATATCTCAGACCGGCAGTCATGGGGCAATGCCGACGTAACAACCGATTGCTGTAAGACATTTTTATCCACTATATCTCCATACCAAATGATGTCATTGTTTAACGCCATTCCATTTAGAATCTCGTTGGTCACTGTTTCTTTAGGTGTGCCATTAGCTTCCCTTATTTTTTCCTGCATCCATTGATTAAACTTGCCCAAAGGTGATAGCGGGGCTTGGTTTGGAAGGCTTGTTGTCATTCGAACGCGCTTCAAACCACGGGGTTTCTTTCCTGGCTTACCAAGATATGGCAGGGTGGGACACGAGGCCGAGATATTCGGCAGCTCCGGGTAGGAATTTGCTGCCATCATGCTGAAAGAACCGATCGCCATTATTATCGAAAAAAAGTAAATCTTACAGCGCTTAACATAAATTTCCGAACGAATTTCGCGCAGGGCTTTTGGCCTATATTTTGTTTGGGCCGACCGAGAATAGCCTGACCTATTTGAGGGAGGGACGAACAAAATATAGGCCAAAAGAACAAGCGAAAGCGTTCGGAAATTTATGTTAAGCGCTGTATTATTCATAATATTCCTCTAGTGTGCGCTGACGCGCTATTAGACCGATATCGATTGCACCTCGTTTTTCAAGCCCTATTGGCCTGTCAGATAGTCCACTAAGGTTCTGACGCCGAAGCCCACGCCGCCTGTCGGGAGATAAGCATGCGGCTTATTATTAGTGGCCGGGCCAGCTATGTCCAAGTGAGCCCATTTGGTGCCCTGGTCCACAAAGTGTTCCAAAAACAGAGCGGCGGTGATGGCGCCGCCGTAGCGGTCCCCGCAGTTTTTAATGTCGGCCAGGGGAGATTTAAGGACCTCTTTGAGTGCTGGGTTAAGCGGCAGACGCCAATAGGCTTCGCCCACTGTCACGCCTGATCCTAGAATCGCTTCAAACAGACCATCATCGTTGGCAAAAATGCCTGCGGTTTTCACGCCCAAAGCCACCATGCAGGCCCCAGTTAGCGTGGCGATATCGATTATGGTATCGGGTTTGTCGTGATCGATAGCATAGGTGAAAGTGTCGGCCAGTATTAGTCTACCCTCGGCGTCGGTATTGTTGATTTCGACCGTAAGGCCCTTGCGCGAGATCAAAATATCCCCCGGGTGATAAGCATGCGGCCCAACCCCGTTTTCCACCAAGGCCATATAACCGATTACTTCCACGCGCGGAGCAAGCTTGCCAAGTGCATACATGGTTCCTAAAACGGCCGCCGCCCCCGACATGTCTATCTTCATATCAAGCATGCCCTCCGCTGGCTTAATATCTAGTCCACCAGAATCAAAGGTTACCCCTTTGCCCACGAGAACTATCTTTCGCTTGCTCGACCTCCGTGGTTTGTAGTGTAGCCGGACAAGGCGCGGCGGCGAGGCCTCCAATGCGGCGCTGGCCACAGCAAGCATGAGAGCCATTTTCTCTTTTTTCAGCCGCTTTTCATCGAGTACCTCAATAGCTAGGCCAGCCTCTTGGCTTATGGTCTTTGCGTGTTCGGCAAATTTGACGGGATTTAGTACTAAGGGGCCCTCGTTGATGAGATCTCGCGCTAGACAGACGCCCTGCGATATGATTTCCGCTCGACTAATGCCGCGCTTTTGTTCGGCCGTGGGTGCGGTGGGCAGATGAATTTCAATCTCATTTACTGGATTGGTCTTCTTGTCTTTGGTCTGATAGCGGTCAAATTGATAGCTCGCTAGTTGGATGCCCTCGGTTAAGGCCTGTACGACATCAAACAATGGAACGGTGGTCTTTTCGGGAAGGGCTATATCAAGCTTTTTCACCCGTTTTTTATGCGCCAACCTGAAGGACTCGCCTCCCGCGCGACGAAATAAATCGACGCTTTGTTCATGCGCCAGGCCAAGCCCCAAAATACCCA
>DASPVU010000209.1:0-3109 GCA_035622215.1 Myxococcota bacterium
GAAGAAACCTATGGAACCTGTAGCAGCGCCTCAAGCTTCCTGAGTATCATTGTTAAATTCCGTAAGCCGCAATAAGCGCGTTTTTCAGCTTGGTGCGGTGTTGGCCGTCGCTAAGCATGTGGGTTCGCACCAAATCGATCAGCTGATTTTCCGGGATATCATGGAGCTTTTGTGGGCCGGTGATTAAAGCGTCAATGAGCTTTAGGCTGTTTTCTGTGAAATGGACGTTAACCACGCCCATCTGCTTGTCACCAATATTTACTGGTCCTTGCAACAAGCCAACCACGCGCGGCTGGGTTTTCACGTAATCAATGAAAAACGGTGATCCGGAACAACGTGGACCCATGCGCATGGAGAAGGTCGGATTGGTGGCTGTCAACGGCATCTCTTCTAACCGCGTCGGCGCATAAGTAACCTGACGTTTACCAGTCTGTCGTATTACCTCGTCGCCAATTTCGAAAAAGAACAGATTGCCGTGATGCATTCTCCTAAACCCTGGAGACTTTGTCGTCACTAAATCGCCCTTGATTAAATCTTCCGTTATACCAAAACCCATGACGACGGTGGTGGAACTGGTATCTTCAGGCATCGCGTAAAGTTCAGCCAATTGGCCCTTGGTTAAACCTGTCCTCGAAAACAACGAGTTGCTGGGTAACGCCAAGGCCATATCGATCCATGGCAAAAAACTTCGTAATTCGCCAAATGCGCTTCCGAAGGGGTTGTTGCCGATCTTATTTTTGAGTGACCCGAGCTGTGCTCCGCTAAAGCCGATGGCTTTGAGCGTCGGCTCTAAAAGTTGCTCGCTAAAATTGAAAAGATCGAGTTGCTCGTTCAACCAGATGAGTTCCGATTTTTCCCTACCAAAAGGATCGGAATTTTTTTGTTCCATGATGTAGATGCGTCTATTCCAAGCCCAATGGCCTGAGGTCATGAACAAGACATGGTTATTTCTTTTAGCGAGGAAGCCCGTGCCAAGCGGTGTTCCTCCCGTGCTGCTCCCCACGCCAAAAACCGTCGCAGGCAATTTGTTTTCAAAAAACCGTTCGGCAAATACCTCACTGTAATCTATGGGCCAGTGAGGATGATCTTGTTTGAGAAACGCAGGATAAACCTTGGTTGTAGTTTCACTTTGCAAGGTGTCATGCGCCCGAGAAAACGCCCGGTCGGCAAACAAAAATGTGCCTACTTTCTCGACGAGATTTTCTCTTAGATCAAAGAGTATCTTATTAAATATGGAAGTACGACCGTATTTTATAATTGCGAAGCTTTGAGCAATATTCTCGGCCGCGTCGCCAAGCTCAACATGTTTCTTTGAGAGAACAGCGGCGTGCATGGCAATAACACTACCTAGCCGGTACTGGGCTAAGCGACGATTGGCCTCGGAAAAATAGTCCCCGCGAACCAAGCTGTTGCCACCGAAATTCCTCTTCTGATCTAAATAAAAATAATCCATCTCAAAAATTGAGGCTAATCGTGGCTTATCCACGAAGGAGAATTCGCCTTGGCCATAGCTGAGGCCCAAGAAGACAAAATGCTCCATCAATTTTTGGCGTTCTTTTGGGGTGGCTTTGACGCATTTAACCAAATCCGCATCACTTTTAGCATCGAGATTGAGGATTTTAACATAGCGATCAAAATCGTCTTTGCTGGCAGTCGATGCTTGGGCAATTTTCCGCTGCAACCGATCCGCTTCCGCCAATTCGTCCGATGTCAACCACGCACAATCCTGCCAAAAAACATCATCTTTGGACGTGGCACTAGCAAACTCATAGACTTGGTCTTTTTCCGGTGACTCACCACATGCAGCAATTATTACTACTACCAAACATAACAAAACGGCTTTTAACGAACTATTTATAAACATAATATTACCGGTTAATACCTATAAAAAATCATTATAAATCATGAACCGTAGATGTCCAGGCATGCTCTGTAAATTGTCGCCATCTGTGTCGCCCCGCGGCTTGACCGCGGGGTCCGGCACAGGCCTACCCTCGCTTATTCCTGGATACCGCGGTCAAGCCGCGGTACGACACAAATGGGATAGTAACCGACTGAATTGATGTAATAAATTTCCACGCTATGATATAGATAAAAAATCGACCTATCGTAGCGAGTTAACATGACTATTTTATTGTGCTGTGTCGCCTTTCTAGCGGTTATTATCATCTGCGCTTATTTTTCGTTTGGCTTGCTTCTAAGCACGTTGGTGATGGCGGTCTATCTTGGTGGCATAACTGTTCAGTACGATCATCCCATAGCAATGTGGATTATCAATATTATTTTTATTATCTTGGCCTGCATATTCAATATCTATCCACTGCGCCGAGAATTGGTTACCAAATACCTTTTTAGATTCGCCAGAAAACAGGTTCCTTCATTATCAAAAACCGAAAGCGAGGCCTTAAACGCGGGTACCGTGAGTTTTGAAGGCGATCTTTTTTGCGGCAAGCCCGATTTCAACAAGCTACTTTCCTTATCTCCGGCAAAACTTTCTCCCGAAGAACAAGCCTTTCTGGACGGGCCAGTAGAAGAGCTCTGTTTAATGCTCGACGATTATAAAATCTCGCAAGATGGGGATATGCCACAGGAAGTGTGGGACTTCATCAAAAGCAAGGGCTTCTTGTCCATGATCATCCCTAAGAGTTACGGTGGGAAGCAATTTTCCAATTGGGCCCACGCATCGGTCATCGTCAAAGTCGGCTCCCGCAATTTACCCGCTGCCATCACCATCGGCGTTCCCAATTCTCTGGGCCCTGCGGAACTCTTGCTCCGCTACGGCACCAAGGAGCAAAAAGACCATTACTTACCACGCCTTGCATCAGGCGAAGAAATACCCTGCTTCGCGCTAACCGGCCCGCGCGCGGGAAGCGATGCGGCCTCAATACCTGATTATGGCGTGATTTGTTATGGCGAATTTTATGGAGAAAAAACTTTAGGCATTCGTCTAAATTGGGAGAAACGTTATATAACCCTAGCTCCTGTGGCCACGCTGATAGGCCTCGCCTTTCAGCTTCGCGATCCCGATCACATAATTTCCAAGAAAGAAAACTGGGGCATTACCTGTGCACTCGTCCCACGGCATTTACCCGGCATCGAGATCGGCCGG
>DASPVU010000210.1:0-8011 GCA_035622215.1 Myxococcota bacterium
CAGCAAAACTAATTGCGATCTCATAGAAAATATCGATATTGGTGGACCGTCTATGCTGCGTGCGGCCGCTAAAAATCACCATCATGTCGTGGCACTTTACAGCCAAGACCAATATGGCCTGCTCATCGAGCATTACGGCAAAAACTTAGGCACCACCCTCGCCTTTCGCCAAGCTCTTGCAGAAAGCACTTTTTATTATTCATCGAGCTACGATCGGAATATCGCCAATACCTTCGCCGAAAGATTTAGCCAAAAAACTGCACCATTGACGCTTGATTTGACGCCTCTTACGGCCTTGCGTTACGGAGAAAATCCCCATCAACAGGCCAGCCTATTTGGCATGGAACAGAACAAAATGCGGGTATCCATACCGGCCCGCTCCTTAACCCATCAGAAAGAGCTTTCTTACAATAATTTCCTTGACACTCATGCGGCCATCTGGGCACTTCGATGTCTATGCGATCAAAGATCGGTGGCTTACGCCTCTGTGGTCATCAAACACGGTGTGCCATGTGGGGCCGCGTCGGCAACTAGCCTTACTGAGGCAATTAGGAAGGCCATCGCCTCTGATGAAACAAGCGCCTTTGGCGGTGTGTTTGCGGTTTCGGCGCCATTTGAAGAAGACTGCGTAGAAATTGTTGAAAAGCGCTTTATTGAGTTGATCGTGGCGCCCAGTTTTTCTGACCAGGCGCTCGCTAAGTTGGCCCATAAAAAGAACTTGCAGCTGTTAGCCATTGACAACTTGATGAGTGGAACTCTAGACGAAATGTCTTATAAAAGCATTTTTGGCGGCATGTTGCGTCAAAGCCAGGATCATGCAGCGGACCACCCATCGGAATGGTCAGTGGTCACAAAAACAAGGCCCAGTCCCAGCCAGTTTTTAGCGATGGAGTTCGCTTTTAGACTGGCCAAGGCCACGCCTAGCAACGGCATAACCATCGCTAGCCCCGACCAGCTTTTTGGCGTTGGTGCTGGTCAGCCAAGTCGCATTCAATCGGCCAAGCTCGCACTGGATGGGGCAAAAAGCCGTAGCTTTAATCTAGCTCTAGCCGCTATGGCCTCTGATGGTTTTTTTCCCTTCGGTGATTCCATAGAACTTGCTCATCATCATGGCCTTCGCGCAGTAATTCAGCCCGGCGGATCGATCCGTGATCAAGAAGTGATCGATCAGGCGAACCAATATGGGATGACGATGGTATTTACCCATCGGCGGCATTTCCGCCATTAGTGGCCTAACGGATCGGAGCGAAATTTTTCTGGATCTCCAGCTCTCTTTGAACGATCTGCTCTCGGTATTTTTCCTTAAGGGCTTGTATGAGCCCCTTCGCATGATGGTTCAGCTGAGCAAGCTCACCCATAAATTCTTTGAGCGCGGCTTGTTGCGGACTATTAAGACTGACATGAGCACGCTTTCCTCGAAGATATTGCTCTATTTCATTAACTTCTAGGGTCTGACCCGCCAAGGCGCCAAGCAATATTAGGTAGGCCCCAAGGCCAGTGGCGCTTCTCCCCTGGCCGGCTCGGCATTGGACCAGCGCGGGCTTTTTCCGATCCCACATATCAAGGACGAAGCGAATCAAGTCGATTTGGCTCGGCGCAGTGTAATCTAGAGTCGGATAGAGTTTAAAGGCCAGATTGGGGTTTTTTTCCACCAATTGATGCCAATTGGACCACCGCCGCTCGAAGTCTAGATTAAAACTATAAATTACAAAATCATCCAACATGACGACCTGCTTAATCTCATCGACATGCGCTTGATGATAGGGAATGGCGCTTAGTAAAACGGGGATCTTATTTCCATCATCGATCAGGGTAATCTTCCCATTTGCGTCGCGCATCACCGTTGGTTGGTTGACTTCACCATCCGACTCGCCACTTGGTAGGACGATGTCAAAGCTATAAGTCTTGCCATACATAACCCATTTGATGGAGTAACTCGCATGAAAAGTTAGTCCAGATCTCACTAAATTGTAACCATATATTAAATTATCCGTAGTTAAATATTGTAGATATATACGTGGGTCCATCGCGCTAAGTTTTATGGCGGTGAAAAGACAAAGACAAAACGGCCAACTACTACGAAGCATTTTTAGGAATTTCATGGTGTTCTCAAGATCCGCTGATGGGAATGTGGTAAAAACTGCTGTGCAGACAGCACCAGCGCTGCACGTCATCGAGCTCTTTAAGCGGTAAGACAACCAAATACAATCCAGTCGCATTCCATAGCTTTCGCCCAGCCACCCGTGTCGTCCCGCGGTCAAGCCGCGGTACGGCACGGTGCTGGCGCAGTGGCATTCCGTGGCTGTGGCCCCTATTAACAGTTAAAAAAATACTGTTAGCGTGCGGATAATACGGAGGTGATATGGAAAACAACATATCCAAAGCAATAATTGCTATCGCTATTAGTGTCTTATCCCTTAATTTGGCGGCGGAGAGCATCGATGACGCCGAGAGCATCAAGGCTCATCACGGCATGGAGCGCTTTCCCGAAAAAATCGTTGACCGCCCGAGCACCCTACCCACCGGCATTGTCCAAGTCGATACCAAGGTAAAAGTATCGGGACTTAGCACCCTTAACCTGCAGGCTTCTACTACTTTTGGCATCGTCGACAAACTACAGGGCGAGTTTGGTTATGACGGCCTCGACTTTCATTTTGACAAAAAGGAAGTCTTTGAAGCGAAGCGCACGGTGAACTTAGGCCTAAAATATAATTATTTGGGCATTCCGCATGTGAGCTTTTCCGCGGCAGGTAATTTGCCCCTTCACATTTGGGATGGAGAGATAGTCAAAGATTTTACCGTCGGTTTGCCCGTGGTGTTTTACAACGAATTTCTCGCCGGTGGCGTACTTGCCGATCTATTTCAACTCACCATGCGACCAGAGCAGGGTGTCAAATTTGATTTTCCGTTTTGGTTTGGTGTGCAAATTGTCGGGAATTTCTGGGCCCAAATCAAGAGTTCATTTGGTCGCATCACCATGGATAGCCAAGGAGAAAGCGCTCCTTGGAAGTCTGTGACTAAGGGGTTCTGGCAACGCCTTCCCCTCGAACTTGAGGCCACTTATGCGTTTAATCACTACTTTGACTTAGGCGCAAATTTCGGCTTCGACGACGTGCTAGCCAAAGGCAAAATCACCGACACCATGTTCTTTGGCCTCATCTTCACCGCCCGCGGCGGCCGCCTGTTCGGATAAGTATTTTTCCGAGGAGTTTGATTTCCCTCTCCCGCCCTGCGGGAGAGGGATCAAGGGAGAGGGGGGCTATTTTCTCTTAACAATAATGCGATCTTTCTCAAAGGACACCGACAATGCGTCGCCCTTCAGCGCACGTAAGGCGCCAAGCGGTAGGCGTAAAAACGGTCCGCTCTCATTAATTTGCTGAGCGCGATAAACTCTCTCTTGGCCGATTTTTGGTGCTGCTCGTCCTCTGCTTCCCACACGCAGATTTTCGCTTACCCAGCTCTCTAAACTCGATTCGGTTTTTCCCACACTCTTAAGCGCAACTACTGCTCGTCTGATGGTTGCGGGCGAAACCTTTTTTTCTTTATGTAATTTTATTATCGGCGAGAGACCCTCCACCAAATAAAGAATTTCAACATCTTTAAAGGAAAAAGTGGACCGTCTCTTTCTAGTTTTGCCAGCCATTAGCGCTCCTTCACCTGTGAATAGAAGTCATACAGCAACTTTTGTCGTCGAGACTTAAAATTGTCATCTTTTTTTTCATTGTCTAGGGTGGGTCCCTAAAGTATTAGGCTGAAGCATCGCTCACCCGAATCTTATTTGGTCAAGCCTGCCGCGTAAAAACCATCGCAGTTATGAATATTGGGAAAAAGTGACAGAGTATTTTTATCAAGAGCGTCAGCACTAATTTTTGGCAAGTCAACTACTAAATCGTTCAGCGCGAAAGATTTTATCTGACTATTTTCCTTTAACGCCCAGTCAATTTGTTGCTCATTTTCGACTCTTAACCATGAACAGGTGGCATAAATCAATTTGCCCTGCGGCTTTAAAAGATGGACGGCACTTTCGAGCAGTTGACGCTGTAAATTGACGTATCTGGTGATGTCGTCGAGATGTAGCCGATGCACCAGATCATAATTCCTTCGCAGAGTGCCGACCCCGCTACAGGGCGCATCGAGTAGGATCCAATCAAAGCTCTCAGGTTTGAATGATGTCGCCCTGGCATCACCGCAAATAAAGTTAATATTTCTGCCCTCGAGTCTGAGCTTTGCTTTGTTAAGCCTTCTTTGATCAATATCCATAGCCGTGTAATGGCAGGCCCGCATGGTGATGTAGTGAGCCTTGTTACCCTCTCCGGCGCACATATCCAAAACTTGGTCGCTAGATTTTGGCCTTATGAGCTCGGCTATTATTTGGCTCCCCGCATCCATCAACCACACATGTTGACATAAAGCGCCAAAAACACGCTTCATGTCTAACTGCTCGTAAAGCCCAAGGGCCGTCGCTAGCATTGGACAGAAAAAATATTTGATGCCCGCCCTAGCTAAAATTTCGACTACCTCTTCTATGGCAACATGGCGCCGATCAATAGCCAAATATTTCGCTGGCCTGGACGAGAAACCTTTGGCAATGGCGCTCGCCGATTCGGGAAAATCTGCTTTTAGTGCCCGACATAACATTGGACCTAGAGCCAAAAGATAGCGCTCCTCGCCAAGTGATGCGACATAGCGATCATAATCTGTCGCCATCTTGGCCAAATCAGCAGGGCCAGCCAAAAACAATTCCAGCGCCAAACGGTCCTTTTGTTGCACACTCATGCTGTTAGCAAAGCGCATAGTATTTCGAATAAACTCATCAACCAGATAAATTTCGCGGCTAAAACGAAACATCAGATCGAAAAGCGCTCTTCTTTCCGAGCTATTGAGATTGCGCATCTTGCAGACATCACTCACCACGTTTTTCAGGGGAAAAGCGCTTGCGCGAAATCGCAGGACGCAATCGCTGGCCGCGTTAAACAACCGCTGATAGTTCATTACGCTTAATGTCCAAAATGCGGCTTTCGATCAAAGTGATGCTTGGTTTCAATTATGCGAATGGTGCCCGAACTCGATCGCATGACTAAAGAATGCGTTTCTGCGCCGCCTCGGAAATAGCGTACGCCCTTCAAGATATCTCCCGTGGTTACGCCGGTTGCGGCAAACATAACATCTCCGGCGGCCAGCTCTTCGAGGTGCCATTTCTTCGACACGTCTTCGATGCCCATCCTTTTGCATCGCTCTTTCTCTTCGGCCGAATTGACCACAAGCCGTGCCTGCAAATCGCCACCGACACATCTTAGCGCAGCGGCAGCAAGCACTCCTTCTGGCGCTCCGCCAATGCCAAATAACACGTCGATACCCGAGCCCGGAATGCAGGTGGAAATCGCTGCACTGACATCGCCGTCAGATATAAGATGAACCCGCGCGCCCGCCTTTCGAACTTCCTGAATCAAATCGTGATGCCGAGGCCGCTCTAAGATAACCGCGGTGAGATCTTCGACATAAACACCCTTGGCATCGGCAATGGCCGCTAAGTTTTTTTTGGGCGATTTGTCTAGATCTACCACTCCCTTGGCATGAGGGCCAACAGCAATCTTATCCATGTATATGTCGGGGGCATGTAAAAGCCGACCTCGCTCCGCCATGGCAATGACGGCCAAGGCGTTGGGTCGGCCCAAGGCGCAGAGATTAGTACCTTCGAGAGGATCCACCGCTATATCTACTTCAGGATCGGACTCGTCGCCCGAGCCGACGCGCTCACCGATAAAGAGCATGGGCGCTTCATCGCGTTCGCCTTCGCCGATTACCACGGTCCCGCGAATGCTTACGCTTTCGAAGGCATGCCGCATGGCGTTAACCGCAGCCTGATCCGCCGCCACTGCCTCTCCGCGTCCCATAAGCCGGGCCGCCGATAATGCAGCAGCTTCCGTCACCCTTACCACTTCTAAGGCCAAATTTCTTTCCATACTTCGCTCCCATTAAATTAAAGCTTCTACGTTAGTCTGAGTTAGCAGGAGTCAACTATAAATAGGGACGACCATGCCTTTTTTCTCAGGTCCAAGAAAAAAGATGCGGAATAGATCAGCAATAAAATGCATTGATCAAAAGATACGGAGAACTACGGTGAAAATACTACTACTCTTTCTTGCCTGTACTTTTTGTTGCCAATTATCATTCAGCGCTGATCAAGGCGCAAAATCAACGTCGCCAACCCTTTCGCCTACGTCTACTGACGAAGAAATCGCTGCTTTCTATAAGGCCCGCGGCGGAAACCTTGTTTTCCGCCTGATCTATTACTTTGACTTGGCTGATATCTCGCTCTTCGACGTCCCGCGTCTAGAAGAAAGCAAGGAATTAGAAAAAAAGTGGAGCAAAGCATCCATTGATGAGCAAATAAGAATTACGTTGCAGATCAGCGATAACTTGTGCCAAACCCTTGAGAGATTTTTGAATCTTCCCGACGACAGAGTAAAATCCGCTGACGCGAACGAGATCATAACTTTAGATCCATTAAAAGTGGATACCACATTGATAAGGCGGACACGTCAACAGCAGGCTTTAGAACGCGCCAGTACTCCACTTGAGATAAGCGCGTCCTATTTTATTCCCAGGCCGATAACGCGCCGAGTTTTTTATGCGGATATGGTTATCACCCATTGCTCGCCATGGCCGTCGGAAAAATTTGATGCCGTAGATAGTTATCTTGCTGAAAAAGGATATGAAAAAGGGTCATATGGAAAAAGCGTACAAAGAATGCAACAATTCTATGCTACTAATATAGTTAATTTCTCGAGAAAATATGCCCTTCAACTAAATGAACTTGCCGAGAAAAAACAAAAAATCTGCTCGAAAACCGATAATTGGATGAATTTTATCAATGATTCCATCGCTGAGTGTAAATTATACCTCGCCGATTACGGTGCTGTCCAACCAGAGAAATTGCCCAAGCAATATGCCAAGGCCCTAGATAAATTCTATAAAGCTAATCCCATAGAGCCGTTCAGCACACAGTTTATCATGAGATGCAAATTTAACGGATTCCATCAATCCAATTGACTGGCATCATATTTTTATGGTGACGTCGAAATATGCCAGCACGGAAAATTCGAACTTTTTTTCACCGTCGGCAAAGGCGATGGATGGATTAAAGTGCACATGGGCGCCGAGCAAAAATTTTGCCAGCACGAAATAGTTCATGCCGAAGCCTGGGCTGAAACCTAGATTGACGTGGTTCGGCGCTTTACCAGAAGGAAATAGAAAGGAAGTGGTTAGCGAAAGTGCCGCGTAGGGAACATAGGGCGTATCCAAGAAACTAAACCAGTATTTCGCGCCGCCCTTAAAGCCCAAGGCAAGGCTGCTTGCAGCAAATTGCGGGATGAAATCGCCAAAAACACCAAAATCGCGATCGATGGCGTAGTCCAGGTGTGCGATTAAAGGCAATTGCACACCCGGGCTTCGTCGTGGCTCTTTGTCAAACCGCGCGGTGTTGACATTGACGCCAAAGCCACCGCCGACATAATAAGCGCCCTCTTCGATGCGATACCCGCGCGCCGTGAACGCTGTGCCCAGCAAAAAACACATTACGAGAAATCTATGCATTTTCGTCATGACCCATCCTGATTTTTCAACGACACCAAGGTAAATACCTAGCTTTTTTACCCAGCTCGTCTTCAATTCTTAGCAGTCGATTGTATTTGGCCGTTCTCTCAGAGCGAGATAAGGAGCCGGTCTTAATTTGTCCAGCGTCGGTTAAGATGGCCAAGTCGGCAATGGTGGTATCTTCCGAGTCTCCAGAGCGGTGGGAAATTATTGCGTGAAGATGGGCGCTCTTCGTCAAGTTGACCGCAGCAATGGTTTCACTGATGGTGCCGATCTGATTCATCTTTATTAAGACAGCGTTAGCGAGATGATGCTCAATACCGTGACGAATATAGCGCTCATTGGTCACAAACAAATCGTCTCCCACAATCTGGGTACGCGATCCCATGGCCTTCATCATCGCCGAGAAACCGTC
>DASPVU010000211.1:0-20262 GCA_035622215.1 Myxococcota bacterium
TGGGGTCGAGAAATTTATTGATACATCTTTTCGATTTCTCGCTGATATTTCTGATTCACGAATTTTCGCTTTACCTTCATAGTGGGCGTAAACTCGCCCGAATCAACCGAAAACTCATTGGGTAGCAGGGCAAATTTTTTGATCTGCTCTACCGGCGCAAGCCGACTATTGATTCTATCGAGCTCAGCACTGATTTCCTGCTGGATGGCTTCATCGGTAATCAAATGATGGGCGGGCTCGGCCGGTTTGCCCAAGAGGCTCGCCTTTTTCTGAATGCTTGGAACATCAGGAGACAACAAGGCGCATAGATATTTCTTGGCATCGCCCACGACCACCGCCGATTGCACATAGGGCAAAGTCTTAAGCATGGCTTCTAAGTTTTGCGGCGAGATATTCTTGCCACCAGCCGTTATCAACAAGTCTTTTTTGCGATCAGTTATCCGCAAAAAGCCATCCTTGTCTATCGCTCCGATATCTCCCGTGGCAAGCCACCCGTGTTTTAGTACTTCCGCCGTAGCCGCTTCGTCTTTGTAATAGCCTAAAAATACATGGGGCCCCTTAATCAGGATTTCTCCGTCATCAGCAATTTTAATCTCCGAACCTGGCATAGCCCGACCCACCGTTCCAATCTTGGCTTGTCCGGGCAGATTAAAAGACGCCGGTCCAGCATTCTCCGATTGGCCAAAAATTTCGTAAATGGGAATATCAAGCCCGTTAAAAAACGTAAGTATATCCTTTGAGATCGGAGCCGCCCCGCACACACATATACGAGCATTACCAAAACCCATTTTCTTTTTGAGCTCAGAAAATATCTTCTTTGAACCAAATTGATACTGCGAATTGGTCCACAGACTTGGCATTCTTCCCGTATGACGCGCCTTGTAATAATCGGAGGTCACTCGGGAAAAATAGCTCACAAGTTTCTTTTGCCAGTAGCCGCGCTCCGATAACCCATCGCGAACCGCCTCATACATTTTTTCATAGATGCGCGGCACCCCAAAAAACACAGTTGGCTCCACGTCCTTGATGGTTTCTTTCAAAGCATCAAATGAGGGAGCAAAATATGACTGCATCCCAGAGTCGAGAGGCGCATATAGCGTGAACATCTGTTCGGCCACGTGGGCCAAAGGCAAATATGAAACAGCTTTATCCCAAGGACCGCAGCGCCATGACTGTACCGCGGTACGCACGGTCCATGCGAGCGTCGCATGAGATAACATGACCGATTTCGGGTTTCCTGTCGTACCGGAGGTATAAATCATAGTTGCCACCGACGAAGGTGCAATCGACCTCTGCCTTTCATCGAGCTCATGGTCCGTAATGTCTCTACCCATGCTCATGAAGGTGCTGAATCCAACAACTCCGGCCTCGTGGCAATTTTCATTGCTCATCAGAACAACGAGCTTGATCTTTGGCAGCTGGGCACGGATTGGGTGAACTTGTGATTGATAGCGCGCCAAATTTTCCACCACCAAAACTTCTGCGTCGGAATGATCTACTACATAGCTTACTTCTTCCTTAGAACTTGCGGTGTATACGCCAACCGACACTCCGCCTGCATATTGAGCGCCTATGGCCGATATCGCCCATTCAAGTTGATTGAAGCCTAGAACTGCCACCTTGCTGTCAGCTTTAAAGCCCAAGTGTAGTAGCGACTTAGCGAACTGCCGAACCTGTTCGTGATATTCATGCCAGGTTATTGGCTCCCATTTTTCATTGACCTGGCTGAAATAAACGTTTTCATCTTTGTGGTGAAGAGCTCTTTGCCTCAATCGATCGATACAAATATCACGCTTACTCATGATGATTTAAACCCTTTGTCCGTGGCCATCATCTCATATATTCGCGACAGTAATTGATTGGCTAAAATTCGTTCAATTTTTAAAAGACATTTCCTACCACTAGGTAAAATTTGGGACTGAAGTTCTCATTTGGACTTACGCCTAAATCACCTCTGATGACAAAGGTCTTGTTCCAATAGATGCGCAGGCCGCCACCAAAACCGAGGTAAACATGCTGCATATCCTTAGTGAAGCGCGAGAAATCCCAAGCAGTCATACCAAGATCGGCCATGACCGCGCCGTTAAGATCGAACTGTTGCCTAAGCAAACTGAATGACCAAAAATTATAACGAAACTCACCCTGCTCGATGAATTTTATTCGGCCGACATAGCGTTGTTCTCTAATACCTCGCCCAATGTGCTGACCACCGATGGCGGTATAATCGCTTAGCGCCTGACTGCCACCGATACGCGATATGGCATCGAAAGGTAAGTCGCCGACAATGACATCGGCAATCGTTTGCGATGCAATAACCAAGCGGTGATCGTCGTCCAGCGGAAAATAGAATCGAAGAGCGGCATTGCTACCAAAGTAATCCCAGGCGCTGCCGATCAGAAAGGATCCGCCCCTCGCACTGGTTTCCAACCAATAGCCCGATGTGGGTGCTGGTTCGTTGTCGCGCTTGTCGAGCATCAGTCCAAGTTCGAGGGTACTTAGATAGCCATCGGTTTTTTGGTTTAAATAATCCTTTTGATATAGCGAGTCTTCGTAAGGGCCCCTGTGCTTGAAATCTCCGGTGAGGTAGTAGTTGCCGCGATAAGCCAACATTAATTCCAATTTGGCTTGGCCCTGCCATAGAAGCCATCGAGATGCCACATGGCCAAAAAAGGACATAAACCGATTCTGATAATAGTGATTAATAAACTTCTCTCTCTCTTCATTTACTCGCTCCGCCGCGGCAAACTCGGCATCGCGCATAGCACATTGAGCATCCGACGCCGGACCGCAATAATTCTGAGCGATGGTGGAAAAAAATCCGAGACGGGTCGTTAGCCTTAGGGGGAGGCCAAAAGCCCTGACTTGGTCCAATTGTATGGCATGGGAATTTACTCCTTTGGTGGTCAAATAAACTTTAAGACCGAGAGCCATTTGGTAGGGGCGATAATTTTCTTTATCCACATACATGGCACCCACCGCACCAAAACCAAAACCGTTATCGGGATCGAAGCCCAAAGCAGGAACGCCGGAAAAGCGAATCGAAGATGGCTTGTCTGACGGAGACCCAACGACACCGCATGCGGCGAAAAAAAAGAAAATGACAAATTGCACAGCCGATAGTCTCATCGTTAGTCCGCACCTCACAATTAAAGGATAAACGCAAGCTTACTTCGGAATTCCCTTAATCTCCTCTCCAGCACTGATTTTTGATTCATCAACCTTTGCGGCGAACTTACTTTTTCGAAAAGTTCTAAATAAAACTTGATCTTAGGCTCTGTTCCACTCGGTCTAACAATGAGTCTAAGGAAGGGATTTATTTCAAAAATTATCACGTCGGCTTGCATGCCTTCATAGGAATTATTTTTTTGCGCTTCATTAAGATCGTATTTCTGGACTTCCGACTGACTTAGCATATCCGCCATTTTTTCACTCGGCAGCGCGCGAACTGCCGCCATTACGCTGGCCATCTTTCTCATGCCATTAACACCTTCAAACCTCACCGACCATTGGTCATTAACAAAAATGCCAAACTGCTGGTAAAGCGTGGCCACAAACTCTGAAACAGTTTGCTGCGATTTCTTTAAGAAACCCGCAATTTCCAGGAAGCGCAGCCCGGCATTAATACCATCTTTGTCTAAAACCACCTGGTCAACTAAGAAGCCAATGGCTTCTTCGTAGCCATAAATAAAATGGCAATCAGAAGCCTTTTGTGTTTCTAGGGCTTTAAAAACAATGTTGCTAAATCCGGTGAGGGCATCGACGTAGGTTGCCCCGAGTTGTTCGCTCATGGCACGAAGCATACGAGAAGAGACGATACTGCTTGCCACCAAGGGCTTGATCCCTTTTAGAAGAGCTCTATTGATAGCGAAATAGCCTAAGATGCTACCCATTTCGTTACCTGTAAGCCTTCTCCATTCTTGATTCTCATCTCTAACCGAGACTTGCAGTCGATCAGCATCAGGATCGTTAGCAAACACCCAATTAATATCGTGAGCGCGAGCAGTTTCCCAGGCCAAATCGAGGGTGTGGTTCTCTTCTGGATTGGGAAAACAGACTGAGGGGAATTGTCCGTTTGGCTCTGACTGCGCTTCAACAAGAGTCACATTACCAAATCCTTCTTGGCTCGCCGCAGCAAGAAAAAATCTCTGCCCCACCCCGTGAAGCGGCGTGTAAACCACTTTGATTGCTGAATCTATTTCGTCATCATTGAACAACTTGGTCTTTTTAATGTCGGAGAGGTAGTTCTTAAATACTTCGTCGTCGATTTCCTGAACGCGAGCTTCTTTCAAGGAGTGTTGATGAGTTTCAAAGAACTCATTTCTCAGAGGCGCATGTGCCATCTTCTGCTCGATGACGGTTAATATCGGGCCATAAGCCTGGGCACTATTCTCAGCGAAGAGTTTGATACCGTTGTCCCATTTGGGATTATGGCTTGCCGTGATCATGATGCCGGCTCTGGCGGAGAGATTTTTCACGGCATAGGCACATAAAGGAGTGGGAACATAAGAGGTAAATAGACGAGCGTCGGCTCCCATCGCAGCTAAGATTCGACTCGCCTCTTTGGCGAAGAGCTCGCTGTTTTCTCGCGCATCATAGCCAATGACGACGCGCCTATTATTAGACGTCTTTTTTAATTCCACACCTAAGGCGTAGCAAAATCGATAGACGGTCACTAAATTCATTCGGTTATAACCAGCTTCCATACGCCCCCGTAATCCGGCGGTACCAAAACTAAGATGGCGCATGAGGCGATTCTCCAACTCTAAAAAGCCCGCCTCCTTCGCTGCAAGCAATTGATGAATTTGAGTCCTAAGTGCGGTGTCGGGTTCTTCCAGCAAATAGTCACGACATTTCTTTTCCAAAATTATCGCTAGTTCCGTCATATGCACCCTTTCTGCGGCCTTCTATTTTTCGGCATGTTCTTTCGCTTTGCTCACTCTTTTTTCGAAATAAGCGATGATGGCGCGCGTTATTAATCTATGGTCGCCTGCAACAGAATTCTTTCCTTTGATCTCACCGAAGTGGCACTTTCACACAATCTTTGCGAACTTATCAAGCAAATCGATAATCAATCTCTCTTCCACCTGCGCGGACGAGTACTGGAATCCACGTCATTGATCATTCGAGCTTCGGTTCCTCTAACCAGCATTGGCGAACTTTGTGAAGTGACGCTTTCGGGAAAAAAGCAGCGCTTGCCGGCACAAGTAGTTGGATTTCGCGAAAGCGATGTATTCTTAATGCCTCTCGGGGACTCAGCGGGCCTGGGCCCGAATTCTCAAGTTATCCCCAAAGCCAAACCATTTACTTTAAGAGTTGGCTATCCGCTGTTAGGACGAGTACTTAATGGCCTTGGGCAACCGATGGATGACGGACCGGCGCTATGCGAAACTTCCGGGCTTGTGGATTGGCCTCTACATCGCAGCGCGCCAGATCCATACAAGCGAAAAGCGGTAAGGGAGCCCTTGTCCTTAGGAATTCGCGCGATCGATAGCCTGCTAACCATGGGCAAAGGGCAACGTATCGGTCTATTTTCGGGATCTGGTGTTGGTAAGTCTTCATTAATGGGCCAAATCGTTCGCAACACCGAGGCCAAAATCGTAGTGGTTTGTCTTGTGGGTGAGCGCGGCCGAGAGGTCATGGAATTTATTAACGACACGCTGGGAGATGCAGGTCGCAAAAAATCCGTGATTGTGGTTGCCACATCAGATGCTCCGAGCCTCGTACGTTATCTTTCTTGCTACGTGGCAACCGCTATCGCCGAGTGGTTTCGCGATCAACGCGAAGACGTATTGTTTCTGATGGACAGCGCTACTCGATTCGCCCGAGCACAACGAGAAATTGGCCTAGCGCTTGGCGAGCCCCCAGCACGTCAAGGTTATCCGCCAAGCGTCTTCGCCGAAATTCCACGCCTCATGGAAAGAACGGGTGCCAATGACAAAGGCTCAATTACTGCCATCTACACGGTTCTCGTACCTGGAAGCGATTTTGACGAGCCCATTGCCGATGAAGTAAGGGGTATTTTAGACGGACATATCTTGTTGAGCCGGGACCTTTCAGAAAAGGGCCATTGGCCAGCGATCAGCGTGCTGCCTTCTTTGAGCCGTGTGATGAACAATATAATCGATGACGAGCATAAAGCCGCCGCAACCGAAGTCAGAAGTCTACTTGCGGCATATGAAAAAAACCGTGATCTAATTTTGCTCGGCGCCTATAAACCGGGCTCGGACAAACTTGTCGATCTTGCCATCAAAAAAATGCCTGCGCTGAACGGATTTTTGCAACAGCCAATTAATGAGTCCTTTAGCTATAACCGAGCAAGAGAATCGCTCATCGAGTTAACCCTGCGCACATGACCCAGTACTACCTCACTTCATTATTGAGACTAAGAGAGAGAAGCAAAATTGCCGCTGAAACGGAGCTTCGTGAAGCTATTCAGTCCCACAGGCTAGCTGAGATTAAACTCGTGGAAATTGCAAGGAGCTTGCGTGACTCAGTCTCTGCTCGGACCAAACTGCAACAAAGTTTCTTTTTGCGAGCGCGACAATATTCTTGCAACAAACGAGAAGTTAGCTGTCATATCTCGTCAAGGGAAAGGCATCTTTCAAGTGAAAACCATCTAAAAACGACATTGGCGGAGCAACAAGAAACGGTCGATCGGGCTCTACTAAAAATAGAGCTGGCGAAGACCCGGGCCATAGACGCTGAACGTGATCTTAAACTCATCGAAAGACATCGAGCTAAGTGGGATCAACAAAGGAAGCGCCAAAAAGACATCCAAGAAGAATATATCAACGATGATCTAAACGGCGTGAGATTTGCCATCAAAAAGGTCTAATATGTCCTTCGACGCTCAGGTAAATCAAAAAGGATTGCCAAGGCGCCTTACGCACCGCGGAAGCCAAAGGAGAACTGCGCTTTGCCGTCATCAAGCTAGTTTCAAGTCGTCGTATCTACAAAAACAAAAAGCCATTAAAAAATCACGGCCAGAAGCAGAAAATTTGACCAAGCCAATTCCAGAACGGGATCATCGGGAATTGGCCGAGAAGATATTCGCACAAGACCCAAATAGCCTTGCTCTTGCCAACACGTGGCATCAGCGTAACCTATCGCCGCTCGAGGAAATTCGTGGGATGGACTTGGCAAGAATCTCCTCCCATTGCGAAGATGATTTTAATCGCCTGATAAAAAAACTAAGGGTCAGCTTTTCCGAGAAACTTGCTGAAGCTCAGTTCTCAATCGAAGAAGGAATTTTTCACGGAGCTCGTTTTCACTTAACGGCAGAAGATCGCGATTTAACCATCAAAATCAGCCAAATTGCCATGCCGCTAAAGCTCCTTTTGAGCAATAATCGAGAAGTTTTAAAGACTCGGCTTGCACAACACGAAATAAATCTCTGCGACATGCGGTTTATTTAACGGTGCCTTCGTGTCGCCCCGCGGCACAGTTCTGGGACAAAAAATGCGTGAATTAGCTCATAATTCACCTCGGTTAAGCAAGGAGCAGGCCTATTTTGCTAACCTCAATCTCGATCTTCGCGCCATTAGAAGCGAACTTTCACCCATTATAGAGATGATTTGCTACCGCATCGAATGCACCTATCGCAGTCCCGCGAAAATCACCTTTACCGGCGCTAACGCTCAGCTTTCCAATAACATTCTAAGCTGCATGCAGTTTGACGACATATGTTTAAAGCTCTGGCATATCCACAGCGGCCACAGTTTTTTTTTGACGTTGAGCGCGCGGCTTGCCCGTACGCTATTAATTAGACTGCTTGCTACATCGCTAATCGATGATTCCAATTCCCTTCCCTTTTCTTCGACGGAGAAGGGTATTTTTTCCTTCGTCGTGGCACGCCTCTTGTTTGACTTAAAAAGCGCGCTCAACGACAAGATGCCAGATCTTAAATTGATGGGCATTTATCATATCCATGATGACGCACTAAATGCCGCCAATGTCGAGGGCTTTGGCATCTATACCTTTTCCTTTGGTTTCGCTGCGGAATTCTATCCCGTGACAATAATTGTCCCAAAAGAACTTTTTACCATTTATAAGAGACCAAAAACGCCACCGGCCAATTTACTGATTAGGTGTTCGCATATAAGAAGACCTTTGGTTATTCATCTTGTGCGATTAAATATGACACAAAAAGCGCTCACCGCTCTCACCTTCGGCGATTTCCTTCTTTTTGATCGATGCAACTCGCGCCTTTTGCAAAATGGCCTATGCGGGCCAATACGTGCGCACTGGCAGAACATTGCTGTTTTAGGACATCTATCTTCAGTTGATCGGATATACCGATTTTCTCTAACTAATCACCATTTCTTTCAGACGGAGGACGAACCTATGGAAGAGTTAGAAGTAGCCTACGCAAAAGACCAAGAGACGATAGATTTTAACGATAGGACTGATAATAAGCTTGCCGATCTGGCAAAGAATATTCGGGTAGCGCTCTCGGTAGAAGTGTCACGACTACCCATGACTCTGAGAGAGATCTGTCAGCTACGAGAAGGGGAGGTTATCGATTTAGGGCGAAAAATCGATGACCCCTTGGAAATGTGGGTGGAAAACAAGGTAATCGGTTACTGCCAGCCCATACAAATCGACGGTAGATTAGGCATTCGCATCCTTAGGATCGAAGGCACAAATGCCCAAGACGCGAAACATTCGTGACGTCCTGGCTACTGATCAGAACTTTGCTTATTCTGGTCGCCGTAGTCTTATTAATCTATTGCTGTTTAGTCTTAGTAAAAAAGAGGCTCAACAAAAGCGGTGCGCATTTCAGTGATCGCATAAAAATCATCGAACATAAGCGCGTTACCGACAAGCTCACCATAGTTCTCATTTCCGTTGATGCGGAACAATTTCTTTTAGCCACCAACCCCCACGCCATCGCCCTCTCCCGCGTGCGGGAGAGGGATCAAGGGAGAGGGCCATGTTAAGACCCATCTTAATAGCCTCATTTCTGATTGCACCAGAGCTTTCGGCAAAATCAGACATCATTAGTTCATTGGATTTCCTCGAAGGCAGCACATTCAAGGATCCCTTTTACTTACTCTTCTTCTTGATCGGCGTTTCGCTTCTGCCTTTTCTCGCAGTCATGGTAACCAGTTTCACCAAAATAGTCGTAGTACTATCGATTGCTCGTCAGGCCATCGGCACAGCGCAAACGCCCCCCAACATTGTTATCATGAGCCTGAGCTTAGTGCTGACGTGTTTTTCCATGTATCCCGTGGGCCTAGAAATTTTCGACAATATCGAAGGTAGGCAGAACCCCGCGCAAAAAAGCGGCGCCGATGCCCTGCTACATTTCACCGATTCCGCCAAAGAACCTTTAAGAAATTTCCTAAGCCGACGCGCACAAAAAGAAGATCAAGAACTCTTTTTTAGGCTTTCGCAACAAGACAAAAGCCACCTATCGCAAGACATAAAACCAACCGATTTTATTGTTCTTGCGCCAGCGTTTTTAATTTCGGAGTTGAGCCTTGCTTTTCAGGTTGGCTTTTTGATCTATCTGCCATTTTTAGTGATCGACATGACGGTGGCCAATGTGTTGATGGCGCTGGGCATGCAGATGTTGTCGCCCACTACCATAAGCTTACCTTTCAAAATACTTTTATTCGTGCTGGTGGATGGATGGCGAATGCTGTCGCAAGGCTTGGTCAAGGGGTAAAAAATGGTGTCGGATATCATCACCTCGCTAACCAAGGAAGCCATCTTCGTTACCGTGATCGCGTCAATGCCGGCAATTTTGGCTAGCCTCATCATTGGTCTCTTAGTTGCTATTTTTAGCGCTACGACCCAGATTCAAGAACAGACGTTAAGTTTTGCGCCCAAAATGGTTGCGGTCTACTTGGCATTGCTCGCCTTCGGTGCTCCGATTTTCGCCATGGTGATCAATTTTAGTAAAACCTGTTTCGCTCAGATACTTAATTTTTAACATGGTAGACCTAACGACGGCGTGCTCCGATCTTCTCCGAGGAATAGCTCTTAAGGATGCTATTTTGTTCTTTTTACTGATATTCACCCGCATGCTAGCTATGAGCACGATGATGCCCATCTTTGGCGCTCAAGTCCTACCAGGCCTGACGAGAGTCGTGCTTTCAGCGATATTAAGCTCGGTGGTTTTTGCACCTTTGATTAACCAAGCTGAAGCTTTGGCAGAACTAAGCGTTTTTTTCCTTACTATGCTCTTTCTCAAAGAGGCGATTTTCGGCATTGCCCTAGGATTTTTAGCGAGCCTGCTATTTTTTGCCTACGAATTGTTTGGCGAGCTGATCGATATTTCACGAGGCGCCAGCATGTCCAAATTATTGGTGCCTGAGCTTAAGCACCAATCATCACCCATGGGCACTCTATTCTTTCAGTTGGCCTTGGTCATCACCATTGCTCTTGGCTTTCATCGCACGATTATCGCGGCGAGCTATAAAAGCTTTTTGACTTTTCCCGTTATATCTTTGGCATGGCAGTATTCTTCGCCGACTTTCACTGAGCATGTGTTTGCTATTCTCCAAACTCTATTTGAGTGTGCATTGAGACTAGCCTTGCCGGTGATCTTGATTTGCCTTGTTATCGATTTAGCCTTCGGCCTGATGAATCGCGTAGCCCCGCAAATAAACGCCTACTTTTTATCCTTACCGGCAAAAATGGTAGGAGGTCTACTCATCCTTATAATCTTACTACCCTTTTTGCTCGACGATTTTCACGACCATTACCACAGCCTAACCAGCTTCTTCGACGCCTTCATCAATGGAGCAGGCTCCTAATCCTCCCGCACATCGCAATCCGACATATCAAAAGCGTCGAGATTTGCTGTCATTTTTTCGGTGAACGCGCGAGCCTCTTCTTCACTTTGCTTGACCATTTGCTCATAGACTTCATTTATCTTACGCACCGATGCAATTTGGCGCTTGAGGACATCCCGAGAAAGAAAATCGGGGTCACCTGAATCGAGCAGTCGATTAATGGCAAATTCGAAGTTGCGCAAAGAACCCATGAATTGATCATCAGTACGGTTTCTGAGAAAACGAAAACGGGGGGCTCCTTTGCTGTTTTTATATTCACCCAAGGGCAAATCAATTTCGGGGAAAAATATTTCAAAGGTGGTTAAGACACCACCTTCATTCGCCATCACCCATTTCTCGGTTAACTCCGTGATTACGTCGCCTAAAATGCCATAGGTTATCTGCCAGTTGGGATATAGCTCGTTCAGATATTTTCGTATCTCTTTTCGCGCTTGTTTCCGATCGGGGCCTTGGTCATTTACGGCTATATATGCCTGTTTCACGATCTCTCCAAAACGCGCACGATTTTTCAGTATTTTTAAAGCCGCGTGATAGTTATCAGACGTGAATCTAGCAAAAATCCAGCATGCGATTGCGCCCCCCGCGGTTAAGGTCCCACTAATTATTGAGATTAATAAGCAAGCGGTTTCATTTCCCAGCACGCAGGCTGACGTACAAGCCGTCGCACCCACTGCGAGCGAACCGAAGCCTCCCAGAATCAGACCACCTGTAAGTTTGAAGCTTGGTGTCTCGTAGTTTACCAGACCATTAATTGACCTTTCGCCGAGAGGAGTCATGCGGTAATCAAAATCGGAGTCCGCGCCTATTACGTGAAAAGCGAACAGAAACACCGTTAGGATAACCGCACAGAACCTCATAGAATCCTCTTACTTTCCATGGCGACAAGAGGCAAACAAGAATATCGCCGAAATTATTCCATAATTTCTCTGGGCAGAGATATGCGTTAGCTCCTCGATAAAAGCTCTTCTATTTTCGAGAGTATTAGGGCTCGCACCTGGTTATGTTGCACTCCGACAACAGGCGTTCGTGCATCAGTTGTGGGATCGGCGCGATATACGCGGGGCAAATGAGTTTTTTGTTGCATGTACTCCTGGTATTTGCGAATCGCCAAATCTCGATCTTGTGGATCTTCAAGTAGTTGAACAAAGCCGTTTAGCGCCCAGTCAAATTGGGTAGAATAATCCTCATCGGAGATCACCAAATCTGGCATGAGGAAATTATCCAGCATGGCCTCCGCTATCTGCTGAAAACGTGCGTCTTCCCGAAGATCATCAAAGATATCAATAAATAAGTCCTTTTTGAGCTCGGGCACTTTAATCATGAGCTTTTGGGTTAATTGGTCATGTCCAAGACTCACCAATACTTTAATGATGTCGACATCCAAGTCTTCGGCCACCCGATCGAAGTTATTGGCAATATCATTAAGCAGCTCCAGGTTATTTACTGCCACGATCTCGTCTAGCAACTTTTTTTGCTTCTTTGGTTCCAAGATAAATAATTGCCACTCTTTGATCAGCGCTTGCTTTCCTTGCGGTAGAGCAAAAAATTGGTCAAAACGTTGATCGCTATCGCTGCCTTGATAGACATAAAGCTGGTGAGCATACCATTTTAGGTCTCGCTCATTCTTAATGTCGTTTAAGGTAAAATCCAAGGTGCCCGGTTGCTGAATCAGTTTAAATGAAGGTTCCTGCAGCGTCCCTTTTGTCACGTCTAGCTGAGATTTGAATGTTCTTAATTGGTTACTGAGCTCTACAAACTCTCGTCTCATATGGGTATGCGCTATTTCTTCAAAATCACAAACATGAAACATGCCATATGGCGAATATGGTTCGTAGTGATTATTTTCTATATTTTGTAACAATGGGTCATTTAGTTCAAAGAGAAAAATATGGTTAAAGCGATAGGGAACTTTTTCAATATCTATATTGCCCTTGATAACGGCAACCTCTACTCGCGGAGGCTGGTTGAATCTTTGGGCCAAGTATCGCTCCATATAGCGCGACGCCGCAAGGATACTTTTGCCACCCGAACTCGAGGCGTAATCCAACAGCATAATGGAACGACCTCCTAGCTGCGCCTGGCCTGGCAAGAAGCTCGAGAAATGGGCAAATAATCTTGCTTCTTGGTCTTTGTTTAAGGCTTCGTGGTAAACGCCATGGCTAAAGTTAGATAACGGGACAGCATAAGCGTATTGATCAACCTCATTACGTAAATAGGCAATAAACGGCGTAGGGCTTTGGCCGATGCCCACTATAACACAGCGATCTGGTGGACAAATTTTAAGGACGTTTTGACTCACCTGATGAATGCTCAAAAAATCCCGCCTTAGTGATTGAATACCAGCCGGCTCCACATCCATGGCATTAAGGTATGTATTAACTGCTAGCAGAATTAAAAATAGTCTAATAATTTTCATAAATTAACCATTTATTTAATAGTAATAGCCCTATATTAAACTATATATTTTTATTGTAAAGCGGGTCTAATGAGCCTCTGCCATCCTCGTATTCCCTGTCATCCTCGGGCTTGACCGGCTTTGTTGCAGATAATCTAACCTTCGTAGCGGATCTTTTAACGGGGTGTCCCAATCTAACTAATTGGGACACTTTTTGGCAGACCAAGTTCGGTCATTTTATTCAACACTAAACAGCGAATGCTTAGTTCTGTTACTTGGTTTTCAATAGTTTTCGCTCTTAGTTCGTCTCCAAAAATGGATTTCAGCCTCCACATCGTGGTTTCCGCAAGAGAACGACGATGGTAGTCATTTTCTTCCTTCCATTGGGCTCGACGCTCCTGTTTGGCTGGGCCATCACCCAGGTAACGTATAGCCTCATCTCGAGCTAACATTGCCGCATCTATTTTATACTTATTTCGCTGAACTATAGCATTATACTGAGGCGGAAAAACCGCTTTGGCTTTTCTCTTAAAGGCTGCATGATAACAACACTTTTTGTCATATGCACCATCACCTGTTACTTGTCTTATCGGACCGTCAATCTGGTCTAGCAGACCAGGTAACACGTTACCGTCTTGGCTTGAACTATTAGTCATTGAGAGTGAAAGAATCATTTGGCTATCGGCATCCATGGCTATATGAAGCTTGCGCCAGACTTGATGTCTTTCAAGACCGTGTTTAAGAACTTTCCATTCTCCTTCGCCGAATATGCGTATTCCGGTTGAATCAATCAGGATATGGCGAGCACCAGATGCCGGTTTCACATTGAGTTTTACGGCAAGCGTTTTTTCTCTACGACAAATGGTGCTGTAATCAGGTACCGGCAAGGAAAGCTTCAACAGATCTATTACTGAAATCATCATTCCTTCGGTTGCCCTAAGGGTAAGGCCATAGACTTGTTTGACGACCAAGCTGCACAAAATCACGGTATTAGAATATTTTTGATTACCATGAACTGACTCTGCGGCGTCACAACGCCAGTGTTCGATTGTATCTTGAGAAAACCAGAGAGTAAGACTTCCTCTTTTGACTAAAGCCTGATTATATTGCCGCCAGTTACGAACACGGTAGTTCTTCTTGGACACAAGCCACCCAGAATTTTTGCGAATACTAGGTTAACGGCTTGCCGTGCTCGTAACTTCCAGAGTACCCCTTAACTCATTTGTGCAACAAAGCCGGCTTGACCCGAGGGTCAAGCCCGAGGATGACAAGGGCGCCCGAGGATGACAAGGACGCCGAGGATGACGAACAGGAGCGAGGACAGGAATGACAGGGAGGCTCGACTCTAATCTTTCTCAATAAATCGTCGGAGCTTTTTGATGAGGCTGCGGCGCTTTTTTCCCATGATTCGTTTAGCTTTTGCGGCTTTGGTGGGTTTGGTGGCAACACGAGGCTTTTCTGGACGAAGAGCCTCTTTCACGAGCTGCGCTAGGCGCTCACGCGCGATTTGTCGATTTCGCAGCTGACTTCGCTCCGATTCTACATGGATTAGAAGTTCAGAAGCGCCCACCAGCCGGCCTTTAAGACGATTCATCACTAAAGCCCGTTCGGCGTCCGTTAGAGCCAATGAATCTCGAACATTCCATCTCAGAGAAACGCGTGAACTCGTTTTATTTACGTGCTGGCCACCTGGACCGCTCGCTCGACTAACGCTCACATCTAATTCGCTGCCGGGAATCACCACATGCGAATTTACTACTAGATCTGCTTCCACGCCCCCCTCCCCTTTATCAACGTGGAGATACAGCGTATGTCATAAAGATCCGAACCATTAAGCTTGTTTCTTTGGCCAATATTCGGTTCGCTCTTCACGCTAATATGCCGGATATTATCGCTCATCGCTCACCAAATCTTGCCCAAAGCTCCTGCGCTTACTGGTTCGGATCTTTATGACATACGCTGTATCTTTTGCCACTCCGATTTTAACCGATCAGCGATCTTTCGCTCTGATAAACCATGCTTGTCGTAAAGCGATTCTGGCGTGCCCGACTCACCAAAATCATCAAGAATGCCAAGGCGGCATAGTGCCGGCATGTTTGCTCTCGATGACAATACCTCAGCGATAGCTCCTCCGAGCCCTCCTAGTACCGAATGATCTTCAATCGAAAGTAAAAGCCGCGTTTCCGATGCGGCCTTGACAATCGCTTCTTCGTCGAGGGGCTTAATGGAGCTTGCATTATACACCCTAACATCAATGCCTTGCGCAACTAGCTCTTTTGCCGCCAATAAGGCGTGTTGAACGGTACCACCCGTCGCAAACACCGAGACGTCCTTGCCATTTTTTAGCAAAGAAAATCTCCCTGGCTTGAATCGAAAACTCTCATCGTGCACCCGAAGCACATCTTGCCTGGTCAAACGCAAATAGGCTGGGTGTTTGCTATCGGCCAAGTAATTCACGACAGCCTCTGTTTCAATGTCATCGCCAGGCTGAAATACTTCCATCGTTGGTAATGCTCTCATAAGCGCGATGTCTTCAAGGCCCTGCTGCGAATAGCCATCTTCGCCAATACCTACGCCCGCATGAGTTCCGACCAAGCGCACCGCCGCGTTGGAATAAGCAACACTCATCTTGATTTGGTCGAAGCGACCGGTGAGAAAACAAGCGAAGGAACAAGCAAAAGGGATGTAACCAGACAGGGCCATGCCCGAAGCCACTCCGATCATATTCGCTTCCGCGATGCCCATTTCAAAAAATCTCTCAGGAAATTTTTTGGCAAACAGATAAGAAAACGTGCTCTTCGACAAATCCGCGTCAAGCGCCACCACCAACGGGTTTTTTTCCCCGAGCGCCATTAGACTCTGGCCAAACGCCTTGCGGGTCGACATTTTTACAGCTTCTTTCATATCTATTCTCTAAGCTCATCAATAGCTTTTTGTAATTCTTCTTTCGACAGTGATTTACCATGCCAAGACACGGTGTCAGCTTCTAAAAAGGACACACCCTTGCCCTTGGTGGTTTTGGCGATAATCATGGTGGGTTTTTTCTGTTGCTCTCTTGCTTCGATGCAGGCCCGGTTGATCGCCAAAAAATCATGACCATCAATTTTAATGGTGTGCCAGCCAAAACTGCGCCATCGATCTTCCAAGGGTTCGACTGTCATGATGTCGTCGACTAAGCCATCGATTTGGCCATTATTGCGATCGATAAATCCGATGAGATTATTAACTTTATAATGGCCCGCGCACATGGCCGCTTCCCATACTTGCCCTTCTTGGACTTCGCCATCTCCGAGCAAGGCGTAGACATTGAAGGCGGGCTTATCTCCGTGGCCCAGGCGCGCAGCAAAGGCCATGCCAAGGGCAACCGACAAGCCCTGCCCCAGGGAGCCGGTGGATGCCTCAATGGAGGGGAGCAAGCGATTAGCCGGATGCCCTTGCAGGGGAGATCCAAGTTGGCGCAACGTGCTAAGTTCCGCCTCGCTGAAGTAGCCGCAATAAGCGAGCACGGCATAAAGCGCCGGGACACCATGCCCTTTGGATAGAACAAGGCGGTCGCGATCTCGTTTTTTGGGGTTTTTCGGGTCGTGACGCATTTCGTTTAGATAGAGCTCCAAAATAATATCCACTGCGCTCAGCGAACCGCCCGGATGTCCGCTGTTGGCCGCCACTATCATCTGCAAAATCGTTTGTCTTAATTTTCGCGAAATACTCTGAAGTTCGCCCGGTGAAACCCGCATATCACAATCCATCCGAAAAAATCTAAACAGAACCGCTATATTTGTCGATTGAGATCTCGATGTTCAACCCTCGTTCGGTCGAATTTATCAGAGAGTCGATTATTGAGAGCTTCCACCACACAAACCGACCGATGCTGGCCACCTGTGCAACCAATAGCAATAGTGAGATTTGATTTTCCTTCTTCTTGGTAAAGCGGATATAAATATTCGATTAGATCGTGCACTTTTTCAATGAATTTTTCTGCCGGTGGTAGCGACATGACATAATCATACACTTCTAGATCCAGACCGGTTTTTGGACGAAGTTCTTGATTGTAATATGGATTCACCAAAAATCGTACATCAAAGCAAAGATCGAGCTCTCGGGGGACCCCATATTTAAAACCAAAACTCAGGAGCGTCAAATTTACGCAATGTTGCCCCTCACCGATGATCTCTTTTTTGATCACGTTTCTGAGGGCGTGGGAATTCAAATTATCAGTGTTAAGTTGCTTGGTCGCCAATTTCTTAATGGGCAAAAGAATCTCTTCCTCGCGTAATAGTGCCGACCTAATACCGCAACCGTCATCTAACGGGTGACGTCTTTTGGTCTCTTGGTACCGATCGATGAGCTGCTGGTCAGATGCGTCCAGAAATATGAGCTTTTTTATATACTTGGCATCATCTAAGCCCTGCCATTTACTGGGTAAGTGTGCCAAAAACTCGGTTTTTCGCACGTCGATAATAACAGCTATTTTCCTGATACCATCTTTCGCCTGAGTTGTTACGGAAAGCAGATCGTCCAATAGCTGTGGCGGCAGATTGTCTACGACAAAATAGCCCATATCTTCTAGCGCGCGTGATGCAGTGGATTTTCCGGCACCAGAACGGCCAGAAACAACCACAACTTCCTGGAGCACCGGCATAACATGGTTGGATGATTCAAACGGCATTGTGAGGGTTCGCTTCGATCAAACCATATTGCTGGCCATTCTTACGATAAAGCACATTGATCTGATCGGTTTTCGAATTCAAAAAAACTAAGACATCGTTATGCAGCAAGTCCATTTGCATGACCGCTTCGTCGATCATCATGGGCCTTGCTTGAAAATCGCGGGTTTCGATAATGGTGGGGGGCAAATCCGACGCCAAATCCCTATCCGCATCACCCGGTGATTCAAGCAGCTTAAATCGCATCTTTAGTTTGGCACCGTCTTTAGGCCTAAGTTTGACCAATTTGTTGCGATAGCGTTTTATTTGCTTTTCGATTTTCTCCACGGATCGGTCAATGGAGTTATACATATCACTCGACGATTCTTTGCCGCAAATCACCATGCCATAGGCGAGAATGGTGGTTTCTGCCTTTTGCAAATGACGCTCCAAACTCAAAACGATATGCGCGTCGGAGGGCTTTTCGAAATACTTAGATAATCGGTCCACTCTTTGTGTTGCGTGCTCCCGTAGCGCGTCACTCGCATTCATATGGCGAAACGTCACTGATATTTGCATTTCTTGTTCTCCATCGTTAGCATGCTAACCTGTGATGAGCGTATGCACACAGAGATGAAAGAATATAGGAGGTCCGACCCCGATTATATGATGTGAGAAATTCGTCTATATTTCGGTTTTAGCAATGAAAAAACTATCCGACCAATGGCATAAGAGAATGGCGCTTCACCTGCTAGAACACCGCAAATACTTTAATGAAGGGCGGATGTGGTTTTCCAAAATTCGATTACGTCATTTTGCTGGCCATAAAGAACATGTTGATAAGCTCTCGCAAACAATTCGTGTTGCACATCTTACCGATCAACACGTGGGTCGTGTGACGCCCCATAGCGTGCAATACGAAGCCGTCGAGCTTGCTCTCAAACAAGATCCCGACATCGTAGTTTTAACCGGCGATTTTGTTTGCCACAGCGAACTTTTTCTCGACGATTTAACCGAAATTATCAAACGAATTGACCGACCGAAATTCGCGGTCTTAGGCAATCATGACCACTGGACTAACGCCGCCGCCGTTAAAAAAGCCCTGATGAGCGGAGGCGCCGAAGTATTAGAAAATCAACACACAGAAATCCGCATTAGAAATGACATCTTACAAATTGTTGGGGTAGATGACGCCTACACCAAGCATGCCGATGTGGCAAAGGCCACCAAAGGCATGAGAAAAGATTTGGCCACCATCGGTCTCAGCCATATTGCCGAAGAAGCCGATCACCTGTGGCTTAAGGGCGTGCCCTTGGTCCTATCTGGCCACACCCACGCAGGCCAAATCACCGTGGCCGGACTTCACGAATTACTGTTAAAGAAGGTGGTTGGACATAAATACGTTCATGGCTTTTATGGCAGTCGCGAAAATGGCTGCCCCGAAGGCGCTGTATACGTATCAGCCGGCATAGGTGCCGCAGTCATGCCATTAAGAATGGGCGAAAAGGGCAAACGCGAAGTCGCAGTTTTCGAACTCGGCGCAACGGAAGAAACCCTAAAAACTGGCGATCCCTCCCTAGAGATTGAAAAGATCTAAACCTGCTCTTGCACGACCTCTTAAAATCAGTTAAACGACCCCTACCATTTGGGGTGGTAGTTAAGTTGGTTATAACGCCGGCCTGTCACGCCGGAGGCCGCGGGTTCGAGTCCCGTCCACCCCGCCACTTCTTTCACTAACCGAACTTCTTGTCGTCCGTGTGACACCCTTCTTCGGATCCCATAAAACGTGCAGTTCCAGCTTGTTATCTTTTTTAATCACGATCTTGGCTATCATTCGTTCAATGAAATCACGTTTTTGAACGCCTGTGAGCTCATCAAAGCGGGAGATAAATTCACCAGCTGTTTTTTGGAGATTCTCAAGCCCAGATTTTTTTATCAAATCTGCGTGGGCATGGAACAGAATGCTTAATTCATCATCTTTCTTTTGTTTTTTCGATTTAATTTTTTCTACTTCTTCAGCCAACCAGTCTATAAAACCTGGTCGGGAACGGTGCGTCTTTTCTCTCAATTGCTCGATAAGGTCCCGATTTTCATCTTCTAATTCCGCCAGCTCTTTTTTGATCCGGCTTATTTCCTGTTCTATTTTTGGCAATTCTTCGATGCGTTTTTTTATTGCATCTTCAGCGAGCCGATTAAATATTTCATTGCCCTTAAAATAAGCCTTGATGCGGTCAATAACTATCTTTTCAATCTCATCGCAGGGCAGGTTGGGCCCATCACCTTTGCAGTAATAATAGAAATACTGGCGGTCTTTTCCCGGTCCGCCATAATACTTGGAGCCATCTTCATAGTGCAAAATATGGCTGAGCAAATAAATGCGGCCCTCTTTGCCGGTTCTCTTGCGTTTGACGTGGGTATC
>DASPVU010000212.1:0-5647 GCA_035622215.1 Myxococcota bacterium
AATCAAGTCAATAACGTCTTAGGCTTTCCCTACATATTTAGAGGCGCACTTGACACGCGCGCCACCTGCATCAATCAAGAGATGAAAATCGCCGCAAGTCACGCGATCGCCAATTTGGCTAAGGAACGGATCCCAGAGAGCGTGCGCTATGCCTACGGTCGAGAAGATTTCACCTTCGGTCGCAAATATATCTTGCCCAAACCCTTCGACCCGCGCGTTTTGGGCGCTGTGGCTCCCGCCGTAGCAAAAGCCGCTACCGATACAGGCGTTGCACGGAAACCCATCGATAATTTGCAAAAATACCGTGATTCTTTGGCGCAACGCATCAACCCAGCGCGTGGCGCCCTCAACTTAATTTATGAAGAAGCTCGCAAGGCCAATGCGCGCATTGCCTTTCCCGAAGGCGACAATATCCATGTGCTGCAAGCCACCGACACCATGGTCAAAGAAAATGTCTGCACTCCCGTGCTTTTGGGCAATGCCTCAAGTATCCGAGCGCAGATTGCCGAGCTCAGGCTCAATCTCAAGGACGTTGAGATTATCGATCCTCTAACGGCGTCTGACGCTCAGGATAAGGCCTTGCAATATTTTTCCATGCGTAGTCGCAAGGGCATCACTATTGAAGAAGCCCGCCATCGCTTTCGCTCTCGATCGTATTATGCGGCAATGATGTTAAAAGAGGGGCAGGTTGACGGCGTGGTGGCAGGAATCACGCGTTCCTATCCTAACGCCGTTAGGCCCATACTTGAATGCGTTGGCACGGTTCCTAACAAACGTGCCATGGCCATGTATATGATCGCTTTCAAAGACGACGTGAAGTTTTTTGCCGACACGGCCATGCACATTAACCCGAGCGCCGAAGAACTCGCCACTATCGCCATACAGACCGCGGATCGCGTGACCAAGGATTTTGCCATTACGCCGCATATCGCCATGCTGTCGTTTTCCAATTTTGGCTCAGTGGAACATCATGATTCATTAAAGGCCAAAAAGGCGGTGGAAATTGTAAAGATTTGTCGACCCGATTTGAATATCGACGGCGAAATGCAAGCAGACGTGGCGCTCGATGAAAACCGTCGCAAAGATCATTTCCCCTTTTCCACCCTCACCGAAAACGCCAATGTATTGATCTTCTCCAATTTGGAGGCGGCCAATATTTCATATAAATTGCTGGAGCAATTAGCTCGCTGCGAGGCCATTGGACCGATATTGCTCGGCATCAATGGCGCAGCTAATGTGTGTCAGCTTTATGCCTCGGCCAACAATATCGTACACTTGGCTGCTATCACCGCTGCATCCACCGTGAAAAAGAACCCATGAGTGACACAAGAGATCACATTTTTCATATAGCGCTTCTCGCATCAGCCATGCTCATGGCGATGTTGTTGGCCAATAACCTGTGCCAAAACCAGCCGACACTGCAATTCGTTCTGAGCGCTTTGATCATCATGTTTGAAGTAGTGGCTCCGATCGAAATCTTAAAGCGCAATGGCATTCCCATAAGAAACTTCAATATCTACGCCCACTATATCGACAGCATAATGGATCGCTTTTTCCCGCCGTTTGGAGTGAAGAAGCTTCATCCAGATTTTCCAGCACTGATTGAGGAATTGCGGGTTCTTTTGCGCGTGTCGCTCATAGTTTTTCTCCCCTATGTCGTGGCCTATTGGGCCTATTTCAAACTAAAAGCTTTGGCCATCGGCGCAAACCTGGCCATATCGCTCAATTGGCCGCCGCAATTCTTTTACGAGATCATCATCCAGATATTTGTGGTGGCGCTCCCCGAAGAGGTTTTTTATCGCGGGTTCGTGCAAAGTGCCTTCTTGCGAAGATGGCCCAAGCACAAGTTGATCTTCGGTTTTCCTCTGGGCTGGGCTGTGATTTTTACTAATATTATTTTTGCCTTTGGCCATTGGATCGGGTCGTGGTCGCCCGAGCGCTTGCTTACCTTTTTTCCCGGCCTCGTGTTTTCTTATCTAGTCTATAAAAATAAGAGTTTATTTTCAGCGATCTTGTTTCACGCCGCCTGCAATATTTTGGGGCAAATACTCTACACGAGTCTCTTTTTGCAATAGGTTTACGCCGCATGAAAGACGATAATGAATATAAGCAAATCGCAGAAAACCGTCGTGCCCGCCACAATTACACCATAGAAGATAGCTTCGAATGCGGCATCGTGCTCCTCGGCTCCGAGGTGAAATCCTTGCGAGCGCACAATCTGAGCTTTGCCGACGCCTATGCTTTGATCAAAGATGGTGAAGTCTTCGTGATCGGCCTGCGCATCGATAAATTTAAGCAGGCCACCCACGAAGATATCGACCCGGAACGCACAAGAAAGCTATTGCTGCATAAGACGGAAATCACTCGCATCGAACGCGTATTACAGCACAAAAAAGCAACCTTAGTGCCCTTGAAAATCTATCTAAAAAACGGCCGCGTCAAAATGCTCTTAGGCATCGGTATCGGAAAAACCAAAGCAGATAAACGCGACACCCTCAAAGACCGCGACGCCAAAAAAGAAATCGCCCGAGCGCTGAAGCGCGGTTAAGAAGCAAGGGCGTGGCCTATTGCCACATTTGTCGACGATAGTATCTCAAGTACCAGCTGTTTCCTTAATAAAGTCAGAACATTGAGCAGGAGACTCTGTATGCACATCACTAACCGCAATATCCTCGTGACGAGCGCCATGATTTTGGCGGTAAATCTTGCACCAACTGTCTATTCGAGTGACGCTAATAAAATGGAGACATGGGAAAGGCTAATGAAGGAAGGCCGACCTTCGGCCATGGCGGAAAGACATGGAGAAATCATCATCGGAAACCCTCTAAGAGAACCAATCATCGCTTACGTTGAAGGCTTAGACTTATGCAAAGTCGCAAGCGAGATAGATGGCGACTTCAGGTTTTTGGTGCATAAATCAAAGTCCGTCAAAATTCCTGCTCGCAAATCAATGGCGCTGGATTATATCGCGGCTTTAACAGGTGGTGTCCTTATTCCGGAATCCACACCTTTGCCGCATGAAAAGGCTTTGAGTGTTATTGAGCAATCCAAACATGAAATGCATCTAATTGCGCCTAAACTGGTTTGGTACGTCGAATGGCAAGGTGAAAGAGGTGCAAAAATCATCAGCCTGAATGATCAATACAAGCAGGCCTATGACATGGAAATAACACTTGGACAAACAACATCATCGGTAACAGCAAAACCGGACTCAGGCTGGAGCAATAGAGCACGTCAAGAAATCTCAAGAATACATCTGCAAAGACTGATAGAAGCAAGAAAACACATCAACCCGAAAGACCCAGTAATCCACGAGCTACAAATGTACTATAATCAATATTACTACTTTAAATAATTCTATACATCGTCATGGCGAGCCCATAAAAGGGGCGCGGCCATCCAGTAGAGGCCCAGGCGCCTGTTACTGGATGGCCGCGTCGCCTACGGCTCATCGCCATGACGATGACGGTGATTGGATTGCGGTCATTCGCCACGCGAAACTAGGTCCATAACGGAGAGGTCGTCGCCATTATCGATGTCGAGAAGCTGCTTGGTTTTTGCGGGTAGATCGAGCAGGTTTTCTGATTCACGGTAATGGTAAGGCGAGGCGACGGCTCTGAAGCGATCGCCGCTGTTTCTTTTGGGCGAAAACCGGCCGCATAGGCCGAGCTTCATTTGGCTCGCGCTTGCATGCATCTCTCTGCCTAGCCGACCGTGTATGGCGTCGTGAATCAGCGAGATATTTTCCTGCTCAGCCTCAAAATGTGGACCACCGTCAAAGGGATTTACCCGATGGCTATAGCGAAAACCAATGCGAGCTAGTAGATGCGCCGCAGCCTTGGAATTGCGCCCCACTTGTCCGATGACTTCTTGTGCCGCAGAAGGCAAAAGCGCTACGTGAATTTCGCCGCTGGGAAAGAGGGTTTTAATGAACTCCTTATTTCTGCGCGAAATGATATCCGCTTCGTAATAATCAAGGCCCGTGAATTTGCGCCCAATAGCCTCCCATAATGCCGACTCAAAATTCGGCCCTAGCGGTGGCAAGAGCTCGGCCAAGATCCTGTGGGAAAAAATTTCTGGTTTCATTGCGATGAATAGAAAACGTATATAGCTCAGGTTGCGCCCCAGTTTTCCCTTGGAACGTCGAAAGCGCTGATCCAAAACCAGGCTTCCAATTTCCGTTGGTCCATCGAAGCTCTGGCATAGGCGCAACGTGCAATGGCGAAAATACTTTTTGAGTGTCTCCGAATAACGCTCGTCGTTGCCGACCTGAAAATAAAGATGGGGACAAGTTAGAGTACCGTGTTTGGCAAAGATCTGACTCGTGCCGATAACCCGATCAGCCTCATCGGTTAAAACAAATAAAAACGCCCTCTTAGTGCTGTCGCTTTCTTTAAGTGAAAAAGAATTCTCCGATATCTCGATCACGTGTTCTAATTCAGATTTATGAGCAGGAAGATTTACCGTATTCAGTAAATGGCTCAAAGAAAATATATCATCTATATCACTGGCCCTTGCGTCACGAATTACGTGGTCGCCAACTGCCACGTTATATTGATCAGGTTCTTGCATAACGTTAGCCTTCGACTATAGCGATAGTGCATTTTTAAGTATAGGCGGTTTTATCAGAAATTTCCTTAGGCCTTTCGCGTAGTATTCGGCATCGATGGCCCTTAGAACTTTCACCTAACTGTCTAAATTTTCTGAACAAAGTTCTGCGCTTCTCACCACTCCTTGACCTTCAGGGATTCTTAACTAATGTTGCTGCTTTGAAAACCTTGTCTTACGCATTTTAATAGCAATAGAAGGTCATCAATGACGCGAACGAGCGCCCATGTGGAAACAGACAGTGTTGCAAAATTTTCTGATTTGCCGATTTCTTCGGAACTTAAGAAGGGCATTACGGAGCTTGGATATGTATCGCCTACGGCCTTTCAGCTGAGTATCTTTGAGAGTTTCGTCGAAGGAAGAAATGTCATTGGCCAGGGTCAGTCGAGCTACGGTAAATCTCTCGCCTTTTTTCTGCCTATTCTTGTTAAGGCGGCAAAAGAGGAAGAAAACGGTCTAGCCGTGGTTGTTTGCGAAGGTAACGCGCAGGTAGAGCTAACCACGAGAGAGCTAAAAGCTTTAGGGCGTTATCTCAACATCAGCATAACCAACGACAGCAACCAGGTTTTAGAAAGGCCTGATAGCAAACAGATTGTTGTGATCACGGCCGAGGATTTTCTAAAAACTGCCGTCGATGTGCTGACACAGACTCACACAGTATTTTTGGACAATCTCACCAAGGAAAATGCCACTGTGGTGGTGAAGCATTTAAACGAGCTTGCAAGTTTTCATGGCCAATTGCTGATTTTTGGTGCGGACACTTTAGCCGCCCTCACCGAACACGGAAAGGCGCTAATGGGCGACGCTGTGTTTATCAATAATAGCGATCAGCCAAAAATCGCCTTGCCGACCAAGCATGTCTTTCATCAAGTGAAAGAAGATGAACCAAAGCCGAGAGCCTTACTTGCCGTGATGGAATTTTATCGGCCCAAATTTGCCCTCATCACTTGCAGTGAATCGCAGGAATGTGATTTGCTCGCACGTTATTTGTCTCGCTATGGCTTTAGGATCAAAACCGTAAGCGAAGATAATGATCGTA
>DASPVU010000213.1:0-3554 GCA_035622215.1 Myxococcota bacterium
GAAAATGCGACAGTAAGAATGTGTTCGATTTCTTGTCGTGTATCGTCATGGGATGACATCTCTAACTCCTCACAATTCTCGGTCCTTGGCCATGGTAACGAGCAAAAAATCATCGATGGCATCGGAAAGACCCTGCATCTCAAATTGCGTGAAACTGTCCGAGCTTTGCGCGAGCGGCAAGCTGTGGAGGCGAAACATGTTGTCACCGGGGCGGCACACGCCAATATCTCTCGAAACGGCAGCCTTTAAGCCGCTATCCATCATTAACCGGACAATATCCTGCTTGCGTCTCTTATCGGAGCCCAAAGGGTAAAAATACACCGGCACTAACGATCGATGCACCATGCCGCTAAGTTCGGTCATGCCGCCTACAATTTCGGTTTGGGCATCTTCCAGGCTGATATCATAAAACGGCAGCCGATATTTGCCGCCAGAGGCGAAGGAAAACAAGGGATTGAGTGAGAGTTTTTCTATTTGCTCAACGGTACAGATCCGCTCACTCGCCGGGTGAACCGCAACCTCGGGCACTGCCTCACGCAATTGCTTGAGCCGAGTCTTTAAGGTCTCTTTTTTGGCATGGCTGATATGTTCTACTAGGAGATTAGCCGCCGCCATGCGTTCTCGCACATTGTTCAAGCTCAAGGAGCGATCGATAAAACTGAGAGTAAGCTCACTCTGTTCTGCATTGCCGATGCGATAAATAATCTCATCCATCCATGGCATTCGGCCGTCGTTCAACGACTCAGTGGCAAGCACCAGAGTCACGGGAATTTTCTGCTCTTCCAACAAGGGTTTTAGCAGTCTGATGGTTTTGATGTAGGGAACTTCGATCAGCAAAACCGCGGATGATTGATTTAGTGACCGTCGCCCCATCAAATAATCTAAAGAATTCTCGAGCGAAATAAACGGCAAACGACGATGCATGCGGGTGAGAAACGTTTGCGCCTGTTTGAGAGTGATGGCAGTTCGGTTGAGAAAATGTGGGTGCGCCAAATCCTCTTGAGTATCCTCAAGAACCCGATGCAAGGTAAAAAAGGCAAGGCATTTGCCGCGAGCCAGTTCGCTCATCTTGTGCAAAATAGACTTAGAAAAAGGCAGCTTCACGAAAAATGAGAAGGCGCTCATGATGCTGTCTTTTGAAGTCCGAAATAACATCTTTAATCCGCTACCTTAATAGCGTCGTCCAGGGCTTGCTTTACGGCGTAGGCGACCATGTCTTTTCTCCATCCGGGATCGTCGCTAATATTGGTTTGGGGAAAGCTCTTGCTTTCGGCCAAACGAGCTATCTCTTCGACAACTGAGCGGTTGTAAGTAACTCCATGGAAGTCCGCAAGATCCATGACTTTGGGTTTGGCGACCAGAGCATTGATCACTACCCTGCCGGAGCGCAGGATCTTTTGGCCATCCAATTCAAGAGCGGCTGCCACACTTAACAGCGGAAAATCGACACTGTGCCGATGACGAAGCTTGTAAAAACCAGCGTTTGCGGCCGAAGGGACTTTGATTGTGGTCACTACTTCGTAGGGAAATAATATATTGTTTTTTTGGCCATTGGTTGTGTAAAAATCATCTAACGGCATTTCTCGCGTGGCAGGAGTGGAGGCAACGCTAACCGAGGCGTTTAGGGATAATAATACGGTCGCCAAATCGTTAGACGCCGCCGCCACACAGCGCTTGCCCGTTTTCACGACATGGCAGCAATCACCGTCTTTTTTTAGGCAATAACCCAGGGCCCGGCGCCAAAATTCTGTTTGGTTAAAATAGAGGCAGCGGGTATCCAGGCAAATATTGCCACCCAAGGTGCCCATATTTCTAATTTGCGGTGAAGCGATATGGGCGCTTGCTTTGCTGAGGGCGGGAACCATTTGTTTGATGACGGGATGGTGAGCGACGTCGTTAAGCTTTACCAGCGCGCCGAGCTCCAAGCGATTACCGTTTATCGCAATGTTCTTAAGCTCGCTTAACTTTCTCAAAGAGACGACGGAAGCAATGTCATAGAGGCCATGCTTGAGATTGGGAAGTAAATCGGTGCCGCCCGCCATCAGCTTGATGTGCTGTCCTCGTGAGTCAAGGCAGCGAAAGAGCTCATCGAGGTTTGGTGGCGCAAAATACGTAAGAGGCCTAAGCGGGAGCATGAAGTTCCTCTCTGGCTTTTGCTCGGAGGGCATCCTTGACGAGTCTTGGGCTGAAGGGCAAAGTGAACAACCTAATTTTCACGGCATCGTATATGGCATTGGCGATGGCCGGAATGGCGCTGTGGAGTGGTCCTTCGCCAGCTTCTTTTGCGCCGTAAGGGCCAGCCGGATCGGGCTTCTCGATGATGTGGGCTTCGATGTCGGGCGTGTCCAGTGACGTCGGAATTCGGTAATCAAGCAGGCTTGGGTTGATCAGCATGCCATTTCGCGCGCCGGGGTCTACATCGGTAATAAAATGCTCGAGAAATACTTCGGCGGTACCCATGTAAGTACTTCCTTCAATTTGGCCTTCAACCAGATCGGGGTTGATGGCGCGTCCGCAATCATGGGCTACATAGATCTTGTTGATGGTGATTTTTCCTGTCTCTTGGTCAACGCTGACATCAGCAACATGAGCCGTGCAGGAATAGGCAGGCGATGCGCCTATGCTGCCTCCGCGATAAGCGCCGCCACGGGGCATCGTGCGGTAGTTGCCGGTAAAAACTAGTGAACCGTGGGCACTTTCGGCAAGTTCGACCACCTTAGAGAAACCGAGATCAATTTCGGGATTCTCCTCGTGAAATACCCGATCGCAGGAAAATCGTAGATTTTGTGCTCGCACTGGCCGGTTGAGCAATCTCTGCCAGTGGCCATTTTCGCTAAGATTTTTGGCCGCCGCATTAGCTAACACAGCGCGAGCTCTACGCAGGGCCTCTTGAGCCGCATGACCCGTCATCAGGGTGATGCGACTGGAATAAGCACCTAAATCCACCGGACAAAGATCACTGTCGCCTGAAATCACCTGGATGTTCTCGAGGGAAACTCCTAATTCTTCCGTGGCCAGCTGCGCAAGAACCGAGTTGGATCCTTGGCCGATATCAGCGGCACCACTCAAAAGAATCACCCGCCCACTTCGATCAAGGCGCAGCGTCACCGAAGACTGGGGCATGTCGTTTGGGTATACCGGATAATTCGTACCACTGATGTACATGCTCGCGGCCACGCCTAAGCCTCGGCCCTTGGGCAAATGGCCTCGGCGCTCATACCATGAAGAAGCATCCGCTACTTTATCTAGCACTTCTCGAAGACCAAGCGTGCCGATCTTTTGTCCGTTTACCGTGACACTGTGCTCGGGCACGGCGTTGATTTTGCGAAATTCTATGGGATCGAGGGCCAATCTTTCCGCCATCATGTCGCACATAATTTCGAAGGCAAATCGCGGCTGAACCGAGCCATGACCTCGCTTAGGCCCGCAGGCTGGTTTATTGGTGTAGTAGCGCGTAGCGCGAAATTGATAACTCTTCATACCCACCGGGCCAGTTAACAATTGCCCTGCACAAAATGCGGTAATCATGCCAAACGAGGCATACGCCCCGCCGT